>JBBRHF010000007.1:0-46442 GCA_038223055.1 Actinomycetes bacterium
TGAACACCCACCCGGCGCGGAGCACGACCAGGGTGGCCACGACCAGGGTGGCCAGTACGACGGCGTGCTGGCTCACCTGGGTGCGACCGATGAAAAGGTCCGGGGGTTCGTGGATCGCGCGATCGCCGCGGGCGCCGACCCGGTGCTGGGCGGCACCGCCAACGCGGAGCTGGGCGGGCTGTTCTTCCGCCCGACGATTCTCATCGGCATGGCGCCGGACAGCGAGATCCTCACCGAGGAGGTCTTCGGGCCCGTCCTGACCGTGCAGACGTTCCGCACCGAGGAGGAGGCCGTGGAGTTGGCCAACGCGACCCGCTTCGGCCTGGCCGCAACGATGGTCACCGGCAGTGCCGAGCGCGCGGAGCGGGTGTCGGCCGCGCTGTCTGCGGGCACGGTGTGGGTCAACTGCTTCTTCGTCCGCGACCTCGGCGCGCCATTCGGCGGCAGCCGGCAGTCCGGCATCGGCCGTGAGGGCGGCACCCACAGCTTCGACTTCTATTGCGACCTGAAGAACACAGTCTTCGCGCCGACCGGATGGGCGGCGGACCAGCCCGACGAGGAGGCATCCTGATGGGTGAGGTGGTGGGCGCGGGCCTGCTCGCGCACGTCCCGACGATCGTGCTGCCGGAGGCGACCCGCAGGGAGCTCAACCACGGCGAGGACAGCACTCTGGTGTCGGGGCTGCACCAGTTGCGCCGCGAGGTTTTCGAAACGCTCGAATACGACACGGTCGTGGTGCTGGACTCTCACTGGGCAACGACCGTGGAGTTTGTCGTCACGGCTCACCCGCGGCGGGCAGGGCTGTTCACCTCAGAAGAGTTGCCGCGCGGCATGAGTCAGCGGCCCTACGATTTCCGCGGCGACCCCGAGTTGGCCCATCTCATCGCCTCCAAGGCCGACCAGCACGGCACGTGGATAACGGCCATCGACGATGACCATCTTCCGATCTTCTATGCGACGACGAACATCTGGGAGTTCCTCGGTCAGGGTCTGCCCGACGCTCGTTGGATCTCCATCGGCGTGTGCCAGACCGCCGACACCGAGGACAACCTCCGGCTGGGGCGCGCCCTCGGGGACGCGATCGCCGACAGCGACCGCAGGGTCGTGCTCATCGCCTCCGGCGCGCTGAGCCACACCTTCTGGCCGCTCCGACAGCTTCGCAACCACGAAGCGGCTGGTGTCGAGCACATCTTCACGCCCGAGGCGGTCGCCGCGGACGCCGAGCGGCTCGACTGGTTCAGCAAGGGCGACCATGCCCGGGTGCTCGAGACGATGCCGGAGTTCTACCGGTTCAAGCCTGAAGCCCGTTTCGGGCACTACCTCATGATGGCCGGCGCGCTGGGCGAGGGCGACAACACCGCAACATCCCGGCAGTACGGCGAGTACGAGAACTCCATTGGCACCGCGCAGGTCCACCTCTGGTTCGACCGGCCCGACGGCGGCTTCCCCCGCCCCCGCAAAACCCACCTCGAGCCGCTCACCGCTGAGCAGCCGTCCCTGCACGACGCGGGGGTACCGGGCACGTGACCAGCGATGAGCTCGCCCCCCCGGAGGAGTCGCGATGACCGAGTACCGCCGGATCTTGCTAGAGGGGGCCGCCGTCCAGGTGGTTCGCGAAGGCGACACGCTACGCGCCGCGGACGGGCGTACGGTCGGTGTCGACGATGCAGTGCATCTGCCGCCCGTTGTGCCCTCGAAGATCATTGCCGTCCACCTCAACTACCTAAGCCGCGTCGAAGAGTTCGGCACGAAGCTACCGTCGGCGCCCACCTACTTCCACAAGCCGACCTCGTCACTGAACGCGCACAAGGGTGCGGTTGTGCGGCCGGAGCGGTGCAAGTGGCTCAACTACGAGGGCGAGATCGCCATCGTCATCGGCCGCACCTGCCGCAATGTCTCGCCGAACGAAGCGGGCGCCTACATCGCCGGCTTCACGATCGGCAACGACTACGGTCTGCACGACTTCCGCGACACCGACGCCGGCTCAATGCTGCGTGTCAAAGGGTCCGACACACTTTGCCCGCTCGGTCCAGGCCTCGTGGACGACTGGGACTTCCACGGCAAGGTCCTACGTACGGTCGTCAACGGCGAAGTCAGGCAGGAAGCCAGCACCGACGAGATGGAATGGGACATGCACTACCTCGTCGCGGACATCGCCCGCACCATCACGCTTTGTCCCGGCGACGTGCTGCTCTCCGGCACGCCGGCCACATCCCGCACCGTCTACCCAGGCGACGTCGTGGACGTCGAGGTGGAAGGGCTGGGCAGGCTGACCAATACCATCGTGTCGGGGCCGGTCCCGATCCGGGACGACTGCGGCGCGCAGCCGACCGAGAGCGAGGAAGTCCTGTCCACCGCCAAGGGAGGGGACTGGGAGTTACGTGGCGTGCGCACGCCCAATTGACGTTGTCGCCAATGGTGCGCGTCCGGCGACGGCGCACGGGGGTGCGCGAAAGAACTGAGCGCCGACATCGAGCACTCCTCAGAGGCTGCGCCAGCCACTCAGCACAGCTGGTCGGCGAGCTCGGTCAGGGACGCCGCCCGGAGGTCAGGGGTCTGGAAGTACTCCGGGTAGGGGCCGCCTGGGCGGCTGAGCCAGGCAGTGCCGAGACCTGCACGTGATGCGCCGTCGATGTCCCAGGGGTGGACCGCGACGAGCATGGCGTCCTGCGGGTCGACACGACACTGCCGCAATGCGTAGGCATAGGCTTCGGGAGCTGGCTTCCAACGGCCGGCGTCCTCCACTGTCAACAGGCTCTCGAAGTGCTCACGGATGCCGGCGCGATCGAACAGTGCCTGGGCGACGGATGCCGACCCGTTGCTCAGGGTCACCAGCCGGAACCCGGAACGGCTGAGTGCCCTGATGCCGTCAGGCACGTCGCGATGGAGGGGAATGCCGGCGAACCCGTCCATGATGTAGGAGGCCGCCCCCGCGGCTTCACGATTCAGCGGCAGGCCGTGAAGGCCCACGCGCAAAGACTCGGCTGCGATGTGGGCAAAGAGGTCGCTGGAGTGCGCAACTGTGAGCGCGAAGCCGTCTCGCAGCAGCCCCGCGAACCAGGTGGTTGCCAGGTCGGCCGGGGCGCCGACATCCTCGAAGCGTTTCGCCATGGGCGACATGTCCGAGAGTGTCTCGTTGACGTCGAAGATCAGCAGGCCAGGGCGTCGGGGACCGTCCGGGCTGGCGGGGTTGTCGAACCTGGGGAACGGCTGATCCACGTGTTCGCTCGGCATGAGGGTCACCGTAGCCGCAGGTTTCGAAGCAGCACCGGCAGCACCACTCCCGCCGTCGCCGGGCCGTAGGGTCGCGCGGGCGTCCAACAGGTGTGCCCGTTCACGATCCGACGACCGTGAGCGGGAGGAGTCGGCGCAGTTGCGCGTTCTCGCCCGGGTCGAGGACCGAGTGTTGAACGCATGCCGGCACGAGTTCGCCGGTCTCCGGGTGCGCCATCGCATAGGTGCATGCCGACAGCCGCTCCTGAGTGGCACGGACGGCCGGATCGCTCGCAACGTGGTCGGCTTGCATCAGTCGCCACGCAGGTGCGACGTCTGCGGCGTCCATGAAGTTGTGCACGACGTACGTCATCGGAGCGACATCCCCACGACGCCAGGAAAACAAGACGCGCCGGACTCCCCCGCACCGCTCGACCAGCCGGCGTAGCCATGCCACGGCGGCATTCATGTCGCCGGGGTGCCGCGCGAGAACGCGCCCCACCTTCACCGCCAGCACAAGCGGCGGCGTGCCGCCGAAGTTCACCCCGCCGAAGTGAGCGAGGGCGCGGTCTCTCGCGGCCAGATCGGCCGCACTGTCGGGGTCGAACATCGGCACCCAGTCGCCATCGACGCGGATGCCGAAAGCAGTTCGGTTGCAGCGAGGGTCGCCGAACTGCAACGCCTGCCAGGCGACGCGCTGGCCGAGGCCGGCTTCGAGCCGTTCCCAGACGTCATCGATGCCGACCGTGCGGTAGTCACCTCCCGTCCATCGCCGTTCGTCACCCACATGGGCGGCCGGCTGGAAGGACAGCATGGAGAACCCCATGCCGCTCACGTCCGCCACGACGTGCTCGAGCTGGTCGAGATTCGCCGGGGTGACCGTCATGTTGTGCGCAAGGTAGGAACGCACGCCGTGGTCGCGGCGAAGGGCCCGGAACATCTCCACGAACCGGGCCCGGAACGGGTTTAGCTCGATCTCAGTCCTGGGCCGGGGAATCCCGGTGCGACCCCGCATCAAGGAGTCGAAGTGGGCCGCGAACGAGAGCCGACGGAAGCGGGGTTTTCCGTTCTCGTCCAGCGCGAGAGCGCGGAGGTAGGCGTCGTCGAAGCCGCCATGGCTCATCGACATCGGCTCCCGACCATGCGCATGCATCACCGCCAACGCAGCGGCATGATCCTCGGGGTCCAGGAGTGACACCTCGCCGCCGATCAGCTGGGCGTGTGCTCGCGGGCCCCGCGACTCTTCGAGGAGGCGCATCTGGGCCTCCACCTGCGCCACGGTGTGCGCGCCGTCAATACGGACCTTGTTGGCGTCCTTGGAGTGGTAGCACGGTGTGCAGGTCAGGTCACACTTCGGGAAGACGCCGTGCGTGCCTTCGCACCCCACCGCGTGACGCCCAAGGACCTGCTGCTCCGTTCTGACCGCAGGAGGCAACGCGGCCCACCGCTCCGCGAGCACCCGTTCGGTGACCGGATGCACGGGCCGGGTAGCCAGCTCCAGCCTCTTCCACGGGGACGGCAACCTCACCGCGGACCCCGGGTCTCGGCGCGATTCTTGGTCGCGTTGTCGGAGACAGCCGGCGTGACGAGCGCGTGAGCCGCCGCGCACGATTCGTCCGCACCAGGGTCACGCACCGCCCACACACCTTCGGGTGCTGGCACGACCACGCCGGTTCGGTCCCCCGGGCGAAGGCTGGTGCCCATCCGCGCCTCGACGGCCACTCTGAGCGTCGCTCCTGTCGGCGGATGCTCGAGCTCGACAACCACATCCTGATGTGGGCCGGACTGTCGTACCTGCACGACCCGCCCGGTGGCGGTGGGCACAGCGTCGACGTGTGTGAGGCCGAGTCGTTCCTTACGAATCAGAAGAATCGCCGGTCCCTCCACCTCAACCGCGCCGGGAAGGGTGAAAGAGCCCAGACTCGAGTGGTGTGCACCCGACGTGACCCTACCGGGCAGCTCGTTGAAGCCACCCACGAGCCGGGCGACCGCCAGCGTCTTCGGCGCCGCGTAGAGCGACTCGATGCTGTCGAACTGCTCGACACGTCCCTCGACCAGTACGGCAACCCGGTCAGCCAGCCCGGCCTCCTCGAGGTCGTGAGTCACGATCACGATCGTGGGACCGAGCGCAGCGCGCACCTCACCCAGCAGCTGGTGCATAGACGTCCGCAGGCTGGTGTCGAGGGCGCTGAACGGCTCATCGAGAAGCATGACCCCGCGCCCGGCGGCAAGCGCCCGGGCCAGGGCTACGCGCTGCTCCTGGCCGCCGGACAACTGCCGTGGCCTGCGCCCGCCGAAATCACCCAAGTGGACCAGATCGAGGTACCGCTGCGCGGCAGCCCGGCTCTGCGAGCGGTTCCGGCCTCGCAACCGGTCCGCGAAGGCCACGTTGTCCAGCACGCTCAAGTGCGGGAAGAGATGCGGCTTCTGGAACATGACCGTCAGGTCGCGCCGTTCCGGTGGCACGCCCACGACGCTCATCCCGTCGAGCAGTACGTCGCCCGACTCCGGCCGCTCCAAGCCCGCCGCGATCCGCAGAAGGGTGGTCTTGCCTGACCCCGAGGGTCCGAGCACGGCGACCATCTGTCCGTTCTGAACCTCGAGGTCGACGTCGGCCAGGGTCGACTGATCAGCACCCTGGTGGCGGTGGGTGATCGCGGACAGGCGCAAGGCCGCGGTCATGCGTGCGCCGCGGTCATGAGTGCGCCGCCGTCCTTCGGCGCGAGGCCGCGTAGGTGAAGACCGCCAGCGCCACTAGTGGTGGCAGGCTGGCGGAGATGGCCAGGGTCGAGGTGAGAGCGTCGTTGCCGGACCCGGCGGCAGAGGAACCGATCAACATGGGCGCGGTGACAATCTGGCCGCCTCCGATGAGCAGGGTGACGGCGTAGTCGCTCCACCCGACCAGGAAGGCAAGGCCCGTGGCGGTGACAAGGCCGGTGGTAGCGGCCGGGAGCGTGACGCGGCGTCGAGCCTGGCGCGAGCTGGCTCCGAGGACCCGGGCCTGCTCCTCCAGGGCAGGATCAAGGCCGAGGTAGGCAGCCCGCATAGTGACGGTGGTGTAGGGCAGTGCGAACACGCTCAGGACCAGGACCACCGCGACCTCCCCCGGGATTCCCAGTCGCAGGACGACGACATCAAAACCCATCGCGACCGCGAACGGGGCCAGCACCAAGGGCCCGAGCAGCACGATCGAGGGCAGTGCGGGTCTGCGGAGCAGCCGCCATCCCAGCGCCCGTCCCGCCAGCACACCCAGAGGCGTCGCGATCAGCGCGACTGCCGCTCCCAAGAGAGCGGACCGGATCGAAGCCGCGATCACCCCCGCGTCCTGCGCCTCCTGCCACCCGTGAAATCCGAAGTCCTGCGGCAGCCGCGCCGGGCCCGACCAGCGTGAGGCGCCTGCCCACAACAGCAACGGGGTCAGCGGAATGACCAGCCAGAACGCCAGCAAGGCCGGGACCACCATCCGGCGTGGTTGGTGCGCCGTGCCCCAGCGCCCGGAGCGTTGTCTGCTCATCGGTCCGCTCCAAGCCGCCGCAGCAGCGCGAGCGTGATGGTGGAGACGACGAGGGCTAGCCCTGTCGCTACCACGGCGGTGGCCGCGGCCTGGGGTCTCGCAGTGACGTCGATGTCGGTGAAGAGCCGGTAGGCCATGACCGGGAGCGGCTCGGGGTCGGCGCGCCCGAGCAGTCGGGCGACCTCGTAGGTGCCGAGCGAATAGACGAAGACGATGAGCGAGGACGACGCGAGGGCGGGCGCGGCCTGCGGCAGCAGGACACGTCGCCATTGCGCGCGCGGAGCGGCGCCGAGCACCGCGGCGACCTCACGCAGATCTGCGTATCGTCGCCCCACGGACGCGATGACCACCAGGGCGACGAAGACGGACTCCTTCCACGCCAGCTCGAAAACGGTGGCCCAGGGCCAGCTCCCGCCTACCAGCTCGGGCCAGGCGGCTGCCGGGATTCCGAGCCAACGCTGGGCGAGGCCGACATCGGAGAGCAGCAGCCCGGCCGCGGTCGCGCCGACAAGGTGGGGCACGGTCACCACCACGACCGAAGCACCGATCAGCACTCGCCCGGAGCGCCCTGCATGCAGGGCGAGCGTGGCGACGGCCAGACCGATGGCGGCGGCGAGCAGGGTGGCGCAGGCAGCCGTGAGCAGGGACTCCTTGGTCGCGGCGCGCAGGTCACTGGACAGGGACGTGAAGCCGGCGACGCTCAGCCGCGGCTGCCCCACGAGCGGCAGCAGCCCGAGGCTCGTGACAGCGACCGCCCCGAGAGCTGTACCGGTGACCACCACGATCAGGATCATCGCTGGCGCCACGAGTCGAGCACCGCCACGTGGGCCAGCTCGGCCGACGTCCCGCCCCGCATGGCTCATCAGGAGTGACCTCACGATCCAGAGCCGAGCACGGCTCTGCGCCAGCCCTCGTCGAGCGGGTGCACCCACGACGAGGCGAGCTCTGGATTGGCGTTACGTGAGAGGACGTCGTAGGGCGGAACGACGTACGAGGTCGCAAGATTGGCGAACCGGGCCCGGTTCGGCTGGCTCAGCAGGTCGGTGTCGAGCACGGTGAACTGGCCCCACGTGTCCGGGTCGGCCTTGAGCACCTGCTGTGTGGGCGACAGAGCAAGGTTGGCCACCACCATCGCCGCCTCGGGGTCGCCCGCCGAGGACGGAATGGCGAGGAAGCTCGCGTTGCCGATGGTCCCCTCATCCAGAGGCAGGACACGCGTGGTCGCCGGGAAGGTGCCGTCGGCGACGAGCTTGGTCAGGGTGGCCGGCCCGTACGTCATGGTCATGTCGACTTCCCCATCCGCGTAGAGCCGGTCGAGGGCCACCGAGTCGCGGGGGTAGGTCCGCCCCTGGCGCCACAACGCGGGCGCCACGTCGTTGAGAGCATCCCAAAGCTTGGGGGTGCGCTTGTCGTAGGCGCCCTGGTCGAACTGCGAAGGGATTTTTGCGTAGCCGCCCGAGGTGCTGTAGAACGCCTCTCGGACGAAGACCGAACCGGTGAAGTCCGGCGGAGCCGGGTAGGTGAACCGTCCGGGATGGTCCTTGGCCCATTGAAGGACACCCGCCATCGACGTCGGCGGCGAGGCAACTCGCGCGGAGTCGTGGACCAGCGTGAACTGTGCCTTGTGCCACGGCGCCTCGCAGCCGTCCACTTCGGTTCCGAAGTCCTGGCTGACCAGGGCGTCGTCGGGTGCCACGAACTTCATGTTCGGGAGCTGGGAGGACCAGCCACAGCGCCAGGCGTCGACCTGCTTGCCGGTCGCGAAGTTGTCGCCGTTGACCCACACCAGGTCCACCGCGCCGTCCTTGCTGCCGGCCTGCCGCTCGGCCAGGATGCGGGTCATGGCGTCCTTGGTGTCCGCCACGAGAACGCGTCTCAAGGTCACCCCGAGTTTCGCCGCGGCCGGTGTTAGTACGTCGTCGACGTAGGCATTGCCCTGCTGGTCCCCGCCGTACATCCACAGGTCGACGGTCTGGCCCTTGGCCCGGTTGGCGATCTGCGACCAGGAGCGATTCTCGGTTGTGGAGCCTGCTGGCGCGCCCGGGGCAGCGCAGGCGGAGGCGGCCAGTCCGAGCAGCGCGGCGCAGAGGAGCAGTCGGGCACGGCCTGGGTACATCGGACCTCCGGGGCAGGGAGCCTGTCACATCGGGAACACTTCGAGACGCAGAGGGACTTCCGACATAGCAAGTCCCATCACGAGTCAGGATCGCGCATGGGTCGAGCTGCCCTGATCAAGGCGGGCGCGCTGGTCCTGATTGTGCTCGGTGCCGTTGGCCTCGACCACGTCTTCGGACCCCCCGACGTCGCGACGATGAGGTCGCGCGTCGACGCCGCGGGCAGGTGGGGACCCGCCCTGTTTTTCGCGCTCTACGCGGGCCTGGCCCTCGTCCCCTGGCCCAAGGCGCTGCTCACCGCCGCAGGCGGGGCATTGTTCGGTCTGTGGGCCGGAGCCGGGCTTTCCCTGGCTGGCGCCTTGGTCGGGGCAATCGTCTCCTTCGGTGTAGGGAGGCTGCTCGGGCGTGACGCCGTCGACCGTCTTATCCGCGGCCGCCTGGCGCGGGTGGACGCGCTGCTCGCTGATCACGGTCTTTCCGCGGTTCTCGTGGTTCGTCTGGTCCCGCTCGTGCCCTTCACCGCCATCAACTACGCCTCCGGGCTGTCGGGAGTCAGGTTCCGCCACTACGTGCTGGGCAGTGCCCTGGGAATGGTGCCCGGCAGCCTTGCTTATGCAGCCGTGGGGGCTTACGGCACCAATCCGTGGGGGTTGGCCGCCGCCGGCTCTGCCCTGGTGGCTCTCGTCGTCGGCGGGTCCTGGTGGGCGCGACGGCTGGACCCGCCCGCGTGAACCACTCCACGGAGGACCGCACCCGTGCTTGACGCCACGGCCCGCCGCGTCCTGGATCGGCCCTTGTCCCAGCTGGCCCGACTTGTCGACCGACCGTGCGTGAGCCCGAACGGGCTGACCCTGCTTGGTCTGGCCACCGGCCTGGCCAGCGCCGCAACCGCGGCAGGGCAGCTGTGGTGGTGGGCGCTCGGGCTGTGGCTGTTCTCTCGCGCGATGGACGGGCTTGACGGCCCCCTGGCCCGCAGGCGCCGCAGTCCCGCTCGCGGCGACGCCGAGGAAGCACGCGAGTCGGGGGCCGGCGGCTTCCTGGACATCACGGCCGACTTCGTCGTGTACGGGACGACCGTGGTCGGGGTGGCCATCGGCGCCACCCGTCAATACGATGCCGACTGGTTGCCCTTCGTGTTGGTCCTGCTGGCCTACTACGTCAACGGAACCGCGTTCTTGGCGTTCTCCTCCATCGCTGAGCGCACCGGGCGGCAACGCGAGGATGGTCGCTCGCTCAGCTTTCTCGGTGGGCTCGCGGAGGGGACCGAGACCATCGCCGTGCAATCTTTGTGGCTCGTCATCCCAGCTCACGCCGCCGTCATTGCCGCCGTGTGGGCGGCCGTCGTCGGGCTCAGTGCCGCCCAGCGCATCGTGGCCGGCTTCCGGGACCTGTCCTGAGCGATGTCGCGTGCCCGAGCCGGTGGGACGGGTCAGCGATCCCGGCTGACCCACCACCTGCGGGCCCGTGCCAGGGCCCCCAGGGCACGCTGTGTGCCGGGGCGTTCGAGCTGATCCTGGACGTCGGAGATCGCGGCATTCCACAGCCCGTCGTTGTACGTCGGGTAAGCGTGGGTCACACCGGCGAGATCACGCGTCGTGAGTCCCCGCGCGACCGCGAGGGTCAGCTCACCCAGGGTCTCCCCTGCCCGCGGCCCGACCACCGTGGCACCGAGGACGTGACCGCGCTTGTCGACCACAAGCCGAGTGAAGCCGCCGAGAGCTCCCTCCGCGACCGCGCGGTCGACGCGGGAGTGGGACCAGTCAAGGGTGCGCAGCCCGGGAGGGACCCGGTCAGTCTCCAGGCCGACCGCGGCCACCTCAGGGTCGGTGAAGGTGACCCGGGGCACTGCGGTCAGGTCGACCTTTCGGCGTACCCCCAGGATGGCGTTGGACGCGGCCAGGCTCGCGTGCACGCCCGCGGTGTGGGTGAACTGCGGGTGGCCGGTGAGGTCCCCCGCCGCCCAGATGCGTGGATGTGTCGTGCGCAGGAGATCATCGACCACGACGAACCCATGGTCATCGACCTCGACTCCCGCCGCAGCCAGCCCGATACCGCTGGTGCGTGGCGCTCGTCCGACGGCCAGTAGGAGGCAGGAGAAGGGCACCTGCTGCCCGCTCTCGAGGTGGAGCACCCCGGACCCGGGGGCAGTGCGCTCGACCCTGGCGACTCCTCCGCCGGTGTGGATCTCGACGCCGTCGTCGACCAGGGCGCGAGCGAGCTCCGCTGCCGCGAGAGGGTCCTCGCGGGGCAGGATCCGAGGTGCGCCCTCGACCACGCAGACCTTGCTGCCGAGGCGGGCGAATGCCTGGCCCAGCTCGCAGCCGATGCTCCCGCCGCCGAGAACAACCAGGTCCGCAGGGAGCTCGCCCAGACCCCAGACCGTGTCACTGGTCAGGTAGTCGACGTCGCTCAGGCCGGGAATGGGGGGAACCGCCGGTGACGCACCGGTGGCGAGCAGTGCCTGCCGAAAGCTCAGCGGTGTCCCGTCAATCTCGGCCGAGTCTGGCCCGGTGAACCGCGCGGTTCCTGTGCTAACAGCGACCGACGCCTTTTCGAGTGCATCGGCGGAGTCGACTGGTGCGATGTGCTGGATGGTCGACCGCACGTGATCCATCACCTTTGCGAAGTCGACGGAGACCGCTGCGACGCCGATGCCGAACCGATGCCCCGTGCGCGCGCTGGCGGCGACGCCCGCGGCCGCCAGGAGTGCCTTGGACGGGACGCAGCCTGTCCACAGGCAGTCACCTCCGGTGCGATCGCGTTCCACGAGGAGGACCCGTGCCCCGAGTCGCGCTGCGGTTTTCGCACCGACGATCCCGGCGGTCCCACCCCCGACCACCAGGAGGTCCCAGGGCTCGGCCAGCGGGGCGGTGACGGCCGGTTGGGCGATGGTCACGCGGTGCTTTCGTCACTGATGGTGGACAAGAAGTCTCGGACGCGGTCGACCGACTCAGGGTCGGCTGCCGTCCCGCCTGACCACAGGGACAGTGCCCGGTGCAAGGCACGGTGCTCGGTCGCCACCCGGGTGCACTTCTCGCACGTCGCGAGATGTCCCTCGAGACGCGAGATCTCTCCAGGCGTGAGCCGGGCTGCCGGGTCAGCGTCGAGATAGCGCTGGATGCGGCGCGCGGACCAGTGACAGGTCAACATCTGACGCAGAGTCCCAGTCATGACAGGTCTCCTCGGGTGAGTGGACTGGATCGGAGCGATTTGCGGACGCGATCACGTGCGCGACTGAGTCGCGACATCACCGTGCCCACGGGGACCCCCATGACCGCGGCGGCCTCGGAGTAGCTCAGGTCGTGCACGTCGACAAGGATGAGAGCGGCCCGGAATCGGGGGTCGAGAGCGCGGACGGCTAGGTCGAGATCCGCGTGCAGTTCGTGGTCAACGAAGCTGTCCTCGGCACTGGGCAGCTCCGCCCTGCCGAAGGCAGGCCTCGCGGTCCGGATGAGCTCCCAGTCGCCGATCGTGCCCGGCCTCTTGCGGCGGTGCAGGTTGGCGTTCGTGTTGCGCAAGATGGTCAGCAACCAGGCCCGCGGATGCCGGCCGTCGAAACGATCAATCGCCCGGTAGGCGCGCAGCAGTGTTTCCTGCACGAGGTCTTCGGCATCAGCCTGGTTCGAGGTGATGGTGGTTGCCACTCGCAGCAGGACCTCGATCTCGGGCTCCACCACCTCGCGGAACGAGGACTTCCGGGTAGCGTCATCCGGGGGTCGAGGGACGGTCACGCTCGGGAAACCCGCCGAGTGCACGCAAAACTTCCCGCGTCGCGGTGCGGCGCCAAGCCGTTGGGATCCGACACCGCTGCCACTCCCACTGGTCCGGTGCTCCGCACCGGATCCATCGCCCATCCGAACGCTAGGATCCCATGTCTCGCTACACCTACTCCGCCGCGTGGTACGACACGGTGTCGGCGGAACCGATCTACCGGGTCGGTCGCGAACGCGCCATCGCTGCTCTGCGCCTGCGGGAGGGATCCCGGGTGCTGGATGTCGGCTGTGGGACCGGGCTCAATTTCCCGCTCCTCCTCACGGCGGTTGGTCCACGCGGACAGGTGGTCGGTCTCGACCGCAGCCCACAGATGCTCGACGTGGCACGACGCAAGACGATGCACCTATCACCGGGAAGCGTCGCCCTGGTCGAGGCAGACGCCGAAATGGTGGACGATGCGGCCCTCGGACTGGCTGGCTCCGACGCGCCATTCGACGCTGTGCTCTTCACCTACTCGCTGTCGCTGATGAGCGATGGGGAGCAGGCTTGGCGGCGGGCCACCTCGTTGGTCCGCCCCGGTGGTCGCGCGGCAATCGTTGACGTGGAGTCGCCCCACGGTTGGGCCCGGCTGCTCGGTCCCGCTGCTCGTCTGGCCTGTCTGCTGGGTGGGGCCGACATCAACGCACGTCCGTGGACTCTGCTCGAACGGGGAGCGACAGACGTTGACTCATGGAGCTTGCGCGGCGGGCACGTGCAGGTGCGGGTCGGGACGCTCTGACCGGCAGCCGGGATGCCCACAGGGAGGTCACCGGGTTCCGATGGCAGTTGGACCCATTCGCCACGACGTCACCGGAGGACTCCATGAACACCGCGACCCGCACCCCCACATCCCGGACCCCGCTCGTTCGCGCCGCGTCAACGGGCGCGGTGGCGGGCATCATCGCGTCGTTGATGATGGCCGCCTACGCCATGCTCGCCGCCGCGACCTACCAGGGGACCGGCTTCTTCACGCCGCTGTACCACATCGCCTCGACCTTCATCTCCCCCGACGACATGATGTCGTCGATGAAGGGCGCCGTGGGCGGCTCGAACTTCGAGTTCTTCGCCGGTCCTGCCCTCCTGGGAGCGTGCATCCACATGATGGTCGGCGCGATGTTCGGCGTCGGCTTCGGCGTGCTCGTCAGCCTCACCCGCATCCGCGGAATGGCCCTTTTCGCCGCCGGCGTCGCCTGGGGCGGCCTCGCCTTCGTGATAAGCTCCTTCGTGGGACTTCCGCTGGCCGCCGCGATCTTCAACAGCGGGGACCAGATCACCAACATGGCCAAGCTGGTCGGATACGGCACGTTCCTCGTCGAGCACCTGATCTTCGGGCTCTTCCTGGGCCTCATTGCCTTCATGAGTTCCAAGCGCGCGAACTGAACACCCACCACCCGCACGCGAGGACAAGCCATGACCCAGACCAATCCGGCCCCCACCAAGATCGAGGTTCCGCCGCGGCACACCGTATCGGCGGCGCACGGCATGGGAGAAGGCCTGTGCGCGCTGTCGCCAAGGCGTAAGGCGCGGGTCAGCGGTACTCAGGGTTCTCGTAGTCGAAGCGGCACCCGGCGTCCCATTGCGAGCGTTGGTTCCCGTGCGCCGGGATGCCTCCTGCGTCCTTGAGGATCCTCGCCATGTGGATGAGGTTCCACGTCATGAAGGTGGCGTTGCGGTTGGTGAAGTCGTTCTCCGGGCCGCCCGATCCCGGATCGAGGTAGGACGGCCCCGGGCCGGCCTCGCCGATCCATCCTGCGTCCGATTGCGGAGGGATGGTGTAGCCGATGTGCTGGAGCGTGTAGAGGACGTTCATCGCGCAGTGCTTGATGCCGTCCTCGTTGCCGGTGATGAAGCAGCCGGCGACACGGCCGTAGTACAGGTACTGCCCGGACGCATTGAGCAGGTGCGATCCGCCATACAGCCTTTCATGCACCTGCTTCATGATCGAGCTGTTGTCGCCGAGCCAGATCGGCCCGGCGAGCACCAGGATGTCCGCGGCGAGGACCGTGGCGAAAATCTCCGGCCAGTCGTCGGAGGCCGCGCCGTGCTCGCGCATGTCCGGCCACACGCCGGTGGCGATGTCGTGATCGACCGCCCGGACGATGTCCACGCCGATGCCGTGCTCACGCATGATGTGCGCGCTCGCGTCGACGAGGCCCTGGGTGTTGCTCGGCTCGGGCGATCGCTTGAGCGTGCAGTTGATGAACAGCGCTGTGAGGTCGGTGTAGTCAGGCAGGGCGGCGGTCATGGTCGGCCTTTCGTCGGTGCGGACGGCTAGATGAGCTGGGCATCCTGCTGCACACAAAGCAGGGCGGGACCGTCGGCCGCGAAGAGGTCAGCTAGGGCACAGTCGAGTTGCTCGCGGCGGTCGACACGGATGCCGGTGGCGCCGCACAAGCGCGCGTAGGCGGCCCAGTCAGGGTTGTGCAGCGAGGTGTGCCACACCGGCACGCCAGCGGCCACCTGCTCCTTGCTGATCTTGCCGAGCGAGTGGTTGTCGAGCAGCAGGTGCTTGATCGGGATGCCGTACTTCACGGCGGTCAGAAGCTCGGCGCTGTACTGGCCGAACCCGCCGTCACCCGTCACGGCCAGGACCGGGCGACCCGGCGCCGCGGCCCAGGCGCCCAGGGCGGCCGGGTAGCCGAACCCGATCGAGCCGAGGTAGCCCGACATCAGCACCGGCTGTCCGGCCGACTCCAGATAGCGGCCAAGCGAGTAGGCGTGGTTGCCGACGTCCACGGTCACGACCGCATCGCCCGGCAGGTGCCGGGCCAGCGCATCGAACACCGCGGCGGCCGACACCCCCTCGCCCCGGTCGTCGGCCACCCGCCGGGTCTTCTCGGCCCGCCAGATCGCCCAACGCTCGGCGACGTCGCCGCGCTGATCCGCCGCCTTCGCCTCACCCACCCTGGCGTCGAGCGCGGCCACCGTGAGCGCGGCATCGCCGAGCAGATGCTCGGTAACAGCGTCAAAGCGCCCGATCGCGGTGTGCGCGTCGTCGATCTGCACGATCCGCTTATAGGCCGCAATGCCAGTGTGGTTGGAGAACGAGGCGCCGATAACCACGAGCAGGTCCGACTCGTTCATCAGCCAGCTCGCCACCGGCGTGCCACTTCGTCCGAGGACACCCGCGCCGAGCGGGTGCGTGTCCGGGATCAGCCCCTTGGCCTTGAACGTCGTCAGCACCGGCGCCCCGAGTCGCTCGGCCAGCACCCGCACCTCGTCACGGGCCTCGCGGGCCCCATGCCCGACGACAAACACCGGACGCCGGGCAGCACGGACGAGCGCGGACGAGCGCTCAAGCGAGTCGGCATCAGGCAGGATGCGACGGGCGGTGAACCGACCGGCCGGATCGGCCGCCAGCTGCCGGCTGGGCAGCACCTGCACCTCATCAGGCAGCACCAGGTGGGCCACCCCGCGACCATCGACCGCCCGCTTGACCGCAAGCGCAGCAAGCTCGGCGTGGTCGCTGCCGGCCAACACCACCTGCGTCGACACGGTGACGTCCGCGAACACACTCGAGAGATCGAGATCCTGGAACGCGCCACGCCCCCGCACCGCCGATGGCACCTGACCCGACACCGCCACCACCGGAGCGCCGTCCATCTTCGCGTCATACAGCCCGGTCAACAGGTTCGTCGACCCCGGGCCAGCGATCGCGAAACACGTCGCCGGACGGCCGGTAAGCTTGCTGTACGCACTCGCCGCAAATGCGGCGGCACCCTCGTGCCGGATCCCGATATAGGTTATCTCGCCACGCTCCTCGGCCCTGCGCAGTGCGTCCGCGAAGCCGAGATTCGAGTGCCCGACCATCCCGAACACGTGGGTGATGCCGAAGGCGACGAGCGTCTCGACCAGCGTGTCGCCGACAGTGCGAACGGGCGGCGCCAGATCGGGTAGCTCCACGTAGACGCCGTCCGAACGCTCCTCCACCGAGAAACTCGGCACCGCGTCGCTGAACCCGCCCGGCGGCAGACCCGTGACCGGATCGTAGTCGTACCCATGCCACGGACAGCGCAGCAGACCCTTCTCGATCGACCCCTCCCCCAACGGCCCACCCTGGTGCGGGCAATGATTGGCCAACGCGCCCAGGCGATCCCCACACCGCGCAAGCGCGACCGAACGGCCACCAACCTCGACGCTCCGCACCCGGCCCTCGCCAGGCACGTCACCGTCATCCACTCGATGCCAACGAGCGCTCGGACCGGTCATCCCTGCCTCCTACGACGCACACACTTGCGCTGTAGTGCCGGGAGGTGGCCCACTCGTTACACCGGTTTCACACGTGACCGACGATGAAGCGACCCGAGAACTGTGGCTCAACCGCCATCGCCGGGTCAACCACTGCTGGTGCCCTTCTCACCGGATGCAGGCGGCCGAGATCGAGCGGCTCGGCTGCGGCCCGCCGAGAGCTGGCCATGCGCCGCCGTGCGGGCGCGAGGTCCTCGCGCTCGTCGCGCGCGGCAGGTCCAACACGGAGATCGCGAGCGAGCTGTACGTCGGGGCGGGCACGGTCATAACCCACATCGCTCACCTGCTGACCAAGCTCGATGCGCGGGACCGGGTCCAGCTGGTGATCATCGCCTACCGAACCGGGCTCGTCCCGCCGTCCTGATGGGTAACCTGAGCGTCCGCGCGCCGCCGAGGAGAGGATCACGCCATGCAGATCGCCGTTCTGGGCACAGCGGCCGTGGGCCAGACGATGGCTGCGCGCCTCGCGGAGCTGGGTCACGACGTGGTCCTCGGCACCCGCGACCCTGAGTCGACCCGGGCCCGCACCGAGCCCGACGCGATGGGCAACCCGCCCCCGTCCGTCTGGCTGGCCGCGCACCCCGAGGTGGCGCTCGACACGTTCGCGGGCGCGGCGACGTACGGGGAGATGGTCGTCAATGCCACCAGCGGCGCGACCTCGCTGGCTGTTCTGGACCTGGCCGGGGCGGGCAACCTGGCCGGCAAGGTGCTGCTCGACATCGCCAACCCGCTGGACTTCTCCCAGGGATTCCCGCCGACGTTGCTCGTCAAGGACACCGATTCGCTGGCCGAGCAGATCCAACGCGCCTTTCCCGACGCGCACGTCGTCAAGGCGCTGAACACGATGACCGCTGCGCTGATGGTCGACCCGGGCCGGCTGGCCGGCGGCGATCACTCCACCTTCGTCTCGGGCAACGACGGCGCGGCGAAGAAGGCGGTCACCGGCCTGCTGAAAAGCCTCGGTCACCGAGACGTCATCGATCTCGGTGACATCACCACCGCCCGGGGCACCGAGATGCTGCTTCCGATCTGGTTGCGGCTCATGGCCGCGCTGGGCACCCCGATCTTCAATCTCAAGGTCGTCCGCTGACCGAGGGACCAGCCGCTACCTGTGATCCGCCGGACCCTCGGACACCCAGTGCACCGGGCGAGTGCGGGCCGGCGGGATCCTCGTGCCGGAGTTTCCGTGGGCCGCATCGAGTTGGGCCTGGTGCAGGAAGATGCTGCCGGTGAGGTCGGCGCCGCCGAGGTCGGCACCACGCAGATCGGCCCCGGTCAGGTCGGCCAGGCGCAGGTCGGCGCCGCGCAGGTCGGCCCCGACGAGCAGTGCCCCGCGCAGGTTGGCGCCGCGCAGATCGGCACCCCGCAGGTCGGCGCCGACGAGATCGGCGCCCCGGCGGGATGTCGACGGCCGGGCACCGGCTCGCACCAACTCGCTCGCACGCAGTAACACCGCACTGGCGTCTCGCCGCAGCGCCGCCACATCCAGCCGCGCGACCGACCCGGGCGGCAGCTGGGTGAGCCCATCCGTCTCGTCGAACGCGCGGCGCAGCTCGCCGTGCATCGGCCCGGCGGCCGGCAGCGTGAGCGCCTCGGCGAGCAACCACATCAGCTCGTGCAGCGCGCGCATGATGGGGAAGACCTCGAACATGTCCGCCGCCGCAAGCGGATCCTGCCTCCAGTCCTGCCCGCGGAAGGTGACCTGGGAGACCTGCTGACCCGCGCCGAAGCAGTCGTAGACGGTGCAACCAGAAAAGCCATGCTGTCGAAGGCCGGTGTGGATGTCGCACCGGTAGTCCGGTTGCAGGCGGGGGCAGGGTGACCCGGCCGCCTTGTCGATGGCGAACTCGGCCGAGGCGGTAAAGGCCGGCACGACGCAGCACAGCCCGAAACAGCTCGCGCAGTCCGCCCGCAGGCGGTCGGGCGCCGGTCCGGGCGACCGATCCCCGGTCACGAGGAAGCCATCGGCGGTCGGACCATCTGGTCAAACAGCTGGGCGGTGACAGCCCCCAAGGTGTCAGCGGTCACCAGGGGGGCAGGCAGTCCATGCCGGGGTTGCCGCCCTCGCTGGCCGGCAGCAGGTCCTGGACCTCCTCGTCGGGCTGGACCTCCTCGTCGGGCTCGGCGTCGGCCAGGCCGGACGCCAGGCGCATCAGCACGAGGTCGGGCACCGGCAGGCCCAGTGCCCGGCCGAGTTCGCCGGCCACCACCTCGGCGACCAGCGCCTTGCCGCCCCCGCCCGGCGCCGCGGAACTTCACGACGTAGGTCCCGAGGTCGTCACCCTCGATCAGACCCGGCAGCGATCCCCCTTCACGCGGCGGCAGGACGTAGCGCGCCGCGGTGACACGCGCCAGTGCGGCATCCATAGGCGCTCACGCTACCTACTCCTCGCTGGTGAGGGTCAGCGACCGCAGCCGCTGCCCGGCGAACCAGGTCGCGCCGGCGAACAGCAGCACCAGCAAGGTGGCCCCCACCGGCAAGGACACCGCCGAGGTCACCGGCTCGCCCACGACCGCGCGGGTCACCGCAAGGGACCACTGCAGGATGGACAGGGTCTGGGCTCCCGGCACGAAACCGCCGACGACGGCCTCCCAGACCACGGCGTAGAGCAGCCCGACGATGACCGCGTTGCGGGTGAGCACCGACAGCAGCAGGAACAGCGCGCAGTAGGCCGCGCCAGCCACCAGCGCGCCGAGCGCGTAGCCAACCGCGAGACCACCGGCGGTGCCGGCGAGGATCAGCCCGGCGACCAGCGTGGGCAGGGCGCCGAACGCCGTCACGGTGGCGACGGCCACGGCCAGCTTGGAGGCGACGACGGCCGGGCGGCCGATCGGCTTGGCCAGCAGGTAGACCACCGAGCCGTCGTCGATCTCCGGGCCGAGGACGCCGGTGCCGGCGATGACCGCCAGCAGCGGCACCATCGTGACCATCGCGAACCCGCTGAGCACGTCGTCGGCGATCGTCTGATCCACGCCGGTGGAGAGCCGAATGGCGATGGCGAGGGCCAGCAGCAGGACCGGCAGCAGCGCCATCAGCGCGGCCCGACGCTTGCCCAGCAGGCCGCGGGCGGTCAGCCGTAGGACGGTGGCGTTCACGGTGCCACCAGGTAGGCGAACACGCTCTCCAACGACTCGTCGGCCGGCGTCACCTCGTAGAGGTGAATGTCGTGGCCGCGGGCCAGGGAGGGGATCAGCCGGGCGAACCGCGGGAAGTCCGCCGTCTGCACGTGCAGCACGTGGTCGACCGGATCGAGTCTGACGCCGTCACCGGCGCCCTCCGCGATGAGGGCCGCTGCGAGCAGTCGGTCGTCGCTGGACTTCACGACGTACAGGTGGGGGCGGTCGGTCATCAGCCGGCGGATCTCGTGGAAGTCGCCCGACGCGGCGTGCCGTCCGGCGACCACCACCTCGATGCGCCCGGCGATCTGTTCGACCTCCTCGAGGATGTGCGAGCTGAACAGCACGGTGCGACCCTCGCGACCCATCCGGGTCAGCAGCTCCATCAGGTGCAGCCGCTGGCGGGGGTCCATCCCGTTGAACGGCTCGTCGAGCAGCAGGACGGCGGGGTCGTGCACGAGCGCGGTGGCCATCTTCACCCGCTGCTTCATGCCCTTGGAGTAGGTCGAGACGGCCCGGTCGGCGGGCTCGAGCATCTCCACCGTCGCGAGCGCCCGGCGGGTGGCGGCGGCCGGATCGGCGAGCCCGTGCAGCTCGGCGTTGGCGAGCACCAATTGGTGGCCGGTGAGGAAGTCGTACATGGCCTCGCGCTCGGGGACGAGCCCGATGTGGCGGTAGATCTCGGTGTTGCGCCACACCGTCGTCCCGTCGAGGGTGACGGTTCCCGCCGAAGGCGCCAGGAACCCACCCATCAGGTGCAGCAGCGTCGACTTGCCCGCCCCGTTGGGGCCGAGCAGACCGGTGACACCCGGGCCGATGGACATCGTCACATCGTTGACCGCGACGACGTTGCCGAACCACCGGGAGACCCGGTCCAGCGTCAGCGTGGTCATGACACCGACACCGATCGGTAGCGCAGCAGCAACAGGCCGTAAAGACCGGCGATCAGGCCGAGCGTGACCGCGAGGAACACCAGGCCGCCGGCCGTGCCGGGCGGGGCCATCTGGGTCGACGTCTCGGCGTGCAAGGCCCAGACCTGCACCCCGTCGACCAGGGTGAACGGCGAGAAGAGCCCCGCGTAGCCGGCCAGCGTGTCGCTGTGGCGGCTCGCGGAGATGCCCTGCACGACCCCGACGGCCGAGAAGGTCACCAGCAGTACGGCGATGACCGCGGCCACGCCGAGCCCGCGGCGCGGGGTGATCGCCGCGAGGACGAGGCCGACACCGGCGAGCACCATGGCGAACAGCAGGGCGCCCACGAGGCCGAGGGCGAAGCGCCCGGTCTGGGTCGCGACGGGCAGTTTGGCCAGCAGGGCGCCCGCGTAGAGGATCGTCAGCGGCGCCGCCAGCAGGACCATCAGTGCGCACACCATCGCGGACCACTTGGCGAGGACGTAGTCGCTGCGCAGCAGCGGGCGGGAGAAGTAGAGCGAGGTCAGGCGGAACCGCAGGTCCCGCGAGACGCTCTGGGGCGCCTGGGCCGCCACGAACAGGGAGACGACCGCCTGCAGAACGATGGCGTAACGCGTGTAGGGCAGCGGCATGGAGTCCTGCTTGGTGCCGGTGACGACCGCGGCGATGATCAGCGCTGGCAGGCACATGACGCCCAGCAGCAGCAGCGGAACGACCTTGGACCGGGCCGAGCGGCCGAGGCCGAAACTGTTGCGCAGGCTCTGCACGAACAGCGAGCGCACGACGTAGGCGCGACCCAGCCGCGGTCCATCGTAGTGCCGGTAGCCGATGTCGTGGATCACGCCCTGCTCGGCGACGGCTCCGCCAGCGAGGGCGGCCTGCGCGGCCTGACCGCTATCCGGCACGGACATGGTGCACCTGCCCTTCGGGTGTGACCGGGCTCGGCGTACCCGGTCGAAAGATCTCGGCGATCCGGTGCCGGCGCTGCTCCAACCGCACCAGCCCGACGCCGAGGTCGGCGACCTCGTCGCGCACGATGTCGTAGGTTTCGTGGGTCGTGTCGGCACCGATCTCCACCTCGACCATGCGACCCAGGCGACTCACCACGACTCCCCGCGCCGCAAGGGCCGACGCGAGGCGGTCGTTGCCTTCGGTGACCTCGACCAGCAGGCGCTGGCTGACCCCGGTCACCGAGGCAGTCGTCGACGAGTGCATCAGCCGGCCACCGTCGATGACGACCACGTGGTCGCACACCCGTTCGAGTTCACCGAGCAGGTGGGAGGTGACGAGCACCGCGATGCCGAACTCTGCACCGATCCGCCGGATCAGCGCGAGCATGTCGTCGCGCCCCGCGGGGTCGAGGCCGTTGGTGGGCTCGTCGAGCAACACCAGCGCCGGGTCGTGGACGAGGGCCTGGGCCAGCTTGACCCGCTGGCGCATCCCGGTGGAGTAGCCGCCGATCGGCCGGTAACGCTCCTCGTAGAGGCCGACGTGGCGCAGCGTGTCGGCGGTGCGTTCGCGGGCTGCGGTCGCCGGCAGTCCGGACATCCGCCCGAGGTGCACGATGAGTTCGGTGGCGCTCACGTCGGGGGGCAGCGCATCGTGCTCGGGCATGTAGCCCACCCGCTCCCGGATCCGGGTGCCGTCGGTGGCGACGTCCATGCCCAGCACGGTGGCCCGTCCCTCGGTCG
Source organism: Actinomycetes bacterium (assembly GCA_038223055.1). Lineage (GTDB taxonomy): Bacteria > Actinomycetota > Actinomycetes > JACCUZ01 > JACCUZ01 > JBBRHF01. The sequence goes on from JBBRHF010000007.1 coordinate 22,562, forward strand.
CCGGCAGCAGGCCTAGCAGGATCTTGATGAGGGTGGACTTGCCCGCCCCGTTGGCGCCGACGAGACCGACGACCCCGGATGGTACGTCGACGGTGAGCGAGTCGAGGGCCGTCACCCGCGGGAATCGCATGGTGAGGCGCTCGGTCACGATGATGGACATACCAGTCAACCTAGCTGTCCGGATGCCGGCGTCCCGACCGCAGCGGGTGCCGAGGGGCGACGGGCGGCGGCGACGCCGTGATCGTCGCGGGCGTCGGCACGGTAGGCGCCTGCGTCATCGTCGGATCAGCCGCTCGGCGGTCGACTGGGCCTCGCCCTGCGCCGGGATGAGCAGCCAGGCGGCGACGTACAGAGGGATGCCTGCGCCGCCGAGAAGCGCGAGCAGCACGAACGCGATGCGCACGATGGCGATGTCGATCCCGACCTGATCCGCCAACCCACCACAGACGCCCGCGGCGATTCGGTCGGTGGTGCGGCGGCGGAGCGGGCGAGAGGGGCCTGTGTCTGTGTTTGTTGTCATGAGACCAGTTTGGCTGTTTCGGGCGCCGCGCGCATCGGGGAGCGTCCCTGACCCAACCCTGGCCCCCTACCCTGAAGCCCCTCGCTCAGCCACGGCTTTCCCCCCGGGCCCGACGTCCTCTCTCCTTGGGGGTGTGTTCGGCATGCGCGGCTCCGCAGGGTGGCGAAGGGTAGCTTCGAGCAGCGAGTCCAGGGCCGCGACCGCGGCGCCCCTCGCACCCGCCATGTCGAGATCAGGCACCAGGGCGAAGATGGCGCCCGCTTGCTCGGCGCGAAGAGCGGTGTGCTCTCGCACCAGGGCGAGAAACCACTCGCGAAAGTGCGGCTCGGCTTCGACCACCCCGCCGCCGAGAAAGTAGGCGTGCGGATCGGTGAAGTTGGCCGCGATCGTGAAGAGCCGCCCGATGGCCATCGCCTGCTGCTCGAACACCTTGAGGGCCAACGGGTCCCCGCGCTCGCCGTAGCCTCGCACGAGCTTGGCGCCTTGCTCGAGCGAGACGTGATGCAACTCGTGACCGACAAATCTGGTGAGCCAGTAGGGCAACAGGTTCTTTGCGATCCCCGTCAGCGAGGCCACGCTCTCGGCGTCACCGGCGAAACCGCAGTTGCACTGCGGGATGGGCTGCCCCTCGGCGAGCAGGCCATACATCGGGATGTGCACGTGCCCCAACTCGCCGGCCATGCCCGCGGCGCCGCGGATCACGTGGCCGGCCTCGATCACCCCGCCGCCGAGGCCGGTGCCGACGATGGCCGAGATGGAGGAGTGCGCGCCAGCATCGGTGCCGAACTGCTGGTGGTGGGCATAGAGCGCGGCAGCGTTGCCGTCGTTGTTGTAGACGACGGGCAGGCCGATGCGGGCCTCAAGTGCGCCTCGAAAGTCGAAGCCGCGCCAGGCCGGCTGGGAGAAGTTGGTCGCACCCTTGGATGAGATGACGCCGTCGGCGCTGGCCGGACCGGGTGTGTCGAGCCCCACCGCCCGCACCGAGGACCGGGGGGTGCGCGTGATGGCTACAACGTTGTCGAGCGCTTGCGCGAGCGCCTCGACTGCGACCGCGGGGCCCTCAAGCACCCGGCTGGGCAGCTCGACCAGGCGGTCGACGAGGAACTTCCCCTCCCCGCTGAGGACTGTGGCGTTGTTGCTCGTGCCGCCGTTGTCAAGTCCGACCACGGCCCACTCGTCTGTGGTTTGCATCTGCCTCGCACCCTCGTCCGAAAGTTGGTCGATCCTAGGATGCCGGAGCGCTCAGCACCATGCCCCCGGGGCACCGTCTGTGCATGCCCCTTGCCTGTCCGCGCCTTTGCCCTGTCCGCGCCTTTGCCCTGTCCGCGCCTTTGCCCGGTGCCCGCCTCTGCCCGGTGCCCGCCTCTGCCCGTGCCTGTGCCCGCCCGTGCCTGTGCCCGCCTCTGCCCTGTGCCCGCCTCTGCCCGTGCCTGTGCCCGCCCGTGCCTGTGCCCGCCCGTGCCCGGTCCACTCCCGTTCCCGGTCCACTCCCGTTCCCGGTCCACTCCCCCTGGCCGGCCACGAGCGAGGCAGTCGATCGAGACCGCACGATGACACACGGTTCACTTACCAAGGCGAGAGGTAGCCGGACAAGGCGTCGACACCTCGGCCGGGTGTGGTCTGCCTCGGGAGGCGCCGCCCCCAGCCGTTCACGGTTGCCACCCGCGCATGATCATGACGATCGTGGCCGGCGCGGGGCGCGGGGAAGCGCGCTGTGACCACGTTCGCATGGTCGACGTCGCTCGCCGGAGGTGGGTTTGGGCACCACGCGACGGTATCGTGCACCTGAGCCGACTGGATGGCGTGCACTTTGCAAAGCGCCGCACGGAGCCGGTCCGTCTACCGGAGTGGACGAGGTCGCCGCCCGCCCGATCCCCTACATCCTTCGGCCTCTGGTCGTCGCCACGCGCGACAGCCTCGAAGAGGCAACTCCGCTCGATGGGCGATGACCGAGCCGACCGGACGGGTGTCCACAGCCAGTCGGGGCAAGAACGCGAAATCGTGGTTCCTTGCTTCCGATTTCCCCTCACGACATCACCTGGCTTCGAACGTGCCGCAGCTGAAGGGCGTTCGAACCTGGCAACGCCGATCGGCGAACACGACACAACATTTGTCTTTCCACAGTTGATGTTCCCGCCATTGTCTCGTCGGTGCCAGCCGGATACAATCGAATGCATGTTCGATGACACAGACACCTACAACGACCCAACCACCGACGCAGACGGCTGGGGACCCGGCTTCCCCGACCACTGGGACTACCCCCCGGGAGCGGTTGCCGCGATGTTCCGCGAGGACGACGGCGACCCCTCGACCATGACCTGGCTCGACCCTGGCGGCGAACTCGCAACCCTGGTGGACTGCAAAGACCCCGCCGACATGTCCGGTTACGACCTGGTGGGCTTCATCGCCAGCACCGAACGCCTCATCTCCTGGGCGACGTCACGACAACACGACGGGATCCGCGAGCTCGCCCAGCGCCGTCCCGCCCCCAACGACCCGCTCTTGCCCGGCGGCCACCGCGCCCGCCCAGGTCCTGCGCGTCTGCACGGCGATTCCTCCCAGCCCTCTGTCAGCGAGTCCGAGGCCAGCGAGTCCGAGGCCAGCGAGTCCGGGGTCAGCGAGTCCGGGGTCAGCGAGTTTGCCGCCGACGAGATCGCCGCCACCTTGCACGTGACCCGAAACAACGCCGACCGGCGCTTGGACCTCGCCCTGAGCCTCGGAAGACTTCCTCGGACCGCCCAAGCCCTTGCTGCTGGTTCCATCGACGTGGCGAAGGCCCGTGCCGTTGCGGAGGCCACCGCTGTGCTCCCCGACCAAGCCGCCCGCTGGGTCGAAGACCGGGTCATCGACCGGGCACCCGGGCAATCTCCCCGCCAGTTCGACGCCGCGCTGCGCCGTGCCGTCATCGCCCAGGACCCCGCTGCCGCCCAGGCCCGGCGCGACGACGCCACCAAGGCCCGTGCCGTCGCCCTCTACCCCGAACCCGATGGCGCCGCCACCCTGCGGGCAACCGGCCCGGCCGAAAAAGTCCTGGCCCTGCTCACCGCATTGACCGGACTCGCCCTGGCTGCCAAGACACCCAAGGACACCCGCACCCTCGATCAACGCCGATTCGACGCCCTCATCGACCTCGCCATGGCCCGCCTGGAGACCGGGTCCCTGCCCACCACACGGAGGCGCCCGCACATCAACGTCACGGTGGGCGCGGACACACTGCTCGGTCTCAACGACAACCCAGGTGAGCTCACCGGCTATGGCCCCATCACCGCGGCCGTCGCCAGGGCCATCGCCGGCGACGCCGACTGGACCCGACTGCTCACCGACCCAGCCACCGGCGCTCTGCTCGACTACGGCACCACCACCTACCGGCCACCCACAGCCCTGGCCAACCACGTCCTCGCTCGAGACAAGACCTGCCGCCACTATGGCTGCAACCAACCCGCCACCCGCTGCGAGCTCGACCACGCCGTCCCCTATCCCGAGGGACCCACCGCCGCGGACAATCTCTACGCCGAATGCACCCACCACCATCGGCTGAAACACCACACGGCTTGGACCGTCGCGGCTGTCGGCCAGGGCGGGCTCGTCTGGACGAGCCCCACCGGACACTCCTACCCGGTCCCACCTGAACCCGTCCTCGGCGACCCACCGACGTGGATGAGCGAAACTCCGACGCCAATGCCGACCAAAGCGGACACGGCTACCTCGGCCACCTTGGCTCCCTCCAACGACACTGCGCCCGACGGTGACGTTCCCCCGTTCTGACCTATATGGACGGCTCCCTGCTGAGACGAGGCACAAGAGCAACGGCATGTTCCCGTCACGTGGGGTGGATACGGGCTTTGGTGGCCCTGTCCGCCGCGAGACCGCCACCCGGGGACGACCGAGTTCTGCGACAGCGCGGGTCGTCACATCGACGGGTCCTTCGAATGGCGCGGCGAGGCGCACGCGTACGACGCCACCGTGCCGCTCAAGCACCGTGCCGCTCAACGACCGTGCCACCCGGGCGTCGGGCGGCGAGCCGTCCTGCCTGGTGGGATGGCTCAACGCCGCAGACGAGCAGAGAACCCCGCGGTGCCGACCGAGCGCGACCTCACGGTGTCCTTGACGACGCGGGCGACTCTAGCCGAGGAAGCGGCTTCGGGCCGATCGGCCGATGATCGGCGCATCCTCGGCGAGTCGGCCAACTCCGGATGAGCCCAGCGAAGGGCCGCCCGCTCGACCGTCGGGCGACCGGAGTCGGTGTGCACCGTGGCGAGCCGGCTGTGCTCTGCCTAGCGACGTACGGTGTCGTCACCGACACCGAGCAGAGCAGCTGCCTCAGCGGTCGAAAGTGAGTATGTCCAGACAGATGGTCCCGGATCTGCTGCACCTACGTGTTGGTTCGCCCGCAGGTACGAGACGAAGGAGAGCGCCCGTGTACGACGTCGCCGAGACAGTCATGGCCTGGCAGGCGGAGGGTCGCCCGGTCGTCCTCGCACGGGCGCTGCAGATGCGAGGGATGAGCTCGCGCTGGCCCAACCAGACCGTGGCCTTCGGCCAGGAGGGCTCCGATGCCACCGCGGGCGCCGACATGACCGGCGCGCTGTTCGCCGGAGCCGCCGACCAGGAGCTCCGCGCACTGGCGGACCAGGTCGCGCTCAAGGGGAGCGCCGTGGTGGCCACGCTGCACGTCGGTGACCGGGAGGCGATCGCCGCGGGGCTGGCCTGCGGCGGCCAGGCCGACGTGCTGGTGCAGCCCGCCGAGGACGTACCAGACGAGGCGTGGGCGCTGTTCGAGCAACGTCGGCCGGTGTTCCTCGTCAGCGAGGTGTCGGGCACTGAGCTGGGGCGGACCCGGCTGGTCGACGCGACGGGGGGCGACGGATCGACCGGGGACAGCGGATCGAGCAGGGACAGCGGATCGAGCAGGGACAGCGGATCGAGCGGGGAGAACGGATCGAGCGGGGAGAACGGCGCGCCTGGGCGCAAGGTCACGGCCCGCGGCGTCAACGACAGCGAGCTCGACCTGAGCAGCGAACCGCACACCCTGAGAGCCAGTTTCTGGCCGACTCCACAGGTGCTCATCGTCGGCGACGGGCTGCTGGCCAACGCCCTACGCACGCACTGCCAGCTGCTTGGCTGGACCCCGGCAGTGCTCAACACCGCCACCGCCGCGACCGGAACGGCCGCCGCGCTACAACCCGGGGACGGCGTCATCGTGCTCAGCCACGACCCCGATATCGACGCCCCGGTGCTCGCGAGCGCGCTCGCCAGCGACGTCGGCTACATCGGGGCGCTCGGATCGCGGGCCACCCAGGCCCGGCGGGCGGACTGGCTGGCCGACCACGGCGTCGGGTCGGAGCAGCGCAGCCGCGTGCACGGGCCCGCCGGCCTCGACATCGGCGCGCACGATCCGGCCGAGATCGCGGTCGCGATCATCGCCGAGATGCTGGCGGTCCGGTCCGGCGCCACCGGACTGCCGCTGTCGGTCCGCGGCGGTCCCATCCACCGAGACGGGCCCGCACCGCACAGCGCATGACGGACGCGCCCCGAACAGCGCATGACGGACCGCACCCGCGGCGCATGACAGGAGGCACCCCCAGGCACAACCGCCCCCACGTCTTCCTGACTTGAACGCCCTCCCGCACGCACGTCCCGGTGGCAACGCAATGCCTGGTGGCCGGCCCGTCAAGACGAGCGGCCAGGCGCCGATGCATAACCATGGGAGCTTCAGCGGCTGGACCCGTCACGCCTTCCACGGCACGCGACCGACGCTTGCCCGGCGCCGCACTCGTGGCCTGTGTCGCGCTGCTGACCGCCTACGCGGCTGCGCCGAAAACCCCGCCCGCGCTGCGGTGTGGATTCTCGCCGGCGCCGACGCAGCGACCGGCATCCTCGTCGGCACTCGGCGTCCCCGAGCCGCGGCTGCCCCGCCGGGTCGCTTGCTCGCGATCTCGGCCTGCCTGGTGGCGGCCGGTTGGGCCGACCAACTGCTCGATAGGCCCGCTCCCGCGGTCCGGGTCGCGCTGCCCTTGCTGGCCTACTTGCTGACCGCCGCGGCCGTCCTGCTCCTGCGGCGGGACCGGACCCGGCACGACCGCTCCAGCCTGATCGACGCCCTCATCGTCACGGTGGCGGCAGCCCAGATCGGCTGGGTCGCGCTGCTCGAGCCGATGCTCGGCGAAGACAGCGCCAGCCTCGGGCGCATCGCACTCGCCGGCTCGCACGGCCTCGGCTACCTGCTGGTCATCGGTGTCCTGGCGCGGCTCGGCTTCGCCGTTGCCGGCGCCCGCGACACCGCCGCTCGCCTGCTGATCGGCGGCATCGGCCTAGCTAGGGCTCAGCGCCGATGTCCTCGCGACGGTCCTCCGGGCTCCTTGGATCGCCACCGGATCGGTCGCGGGCTTCGCCCTCGTCGTGTCGGCCACGGCAGATCCGGCCTTGTCTGCTGCCGCCGTGGGCCACCGCACGGCCCGGCTCAGCTCGGCGTGGCGGTTCGTTGTACTGCTCGGCCTGACCTGCCTGGTCTCCCCGGTGCTGGTCCTGACCCGCTCGGGTGACGGCGGAACCACGAAGGCGATCATCGTCCTGGCGAGCGCGGTGACGCTGTTCGTGCTGGCAGCGATGCGCATCCTCAGCCTGCTCGACACGTTGCGACGGGGTCTGCGACGGGAGCACGTGCTCCGCGAGGCCACGGCCAGCCTCGTCGGGGCCGCCGACCGCGGCGCGGCGCTGCGATGGGTGCCGTGCTCGACCTTGCTGGACCGGTCCGGCTCGCGGGCCTGGCGGATCGACGGCGACCCGGGGGGCACCGCGGCCGAGGCCGGCGATGACGCCGCCGCCGCGACGTTCCTCGACGCCGCCGAGCTAGCCCTGTTCCCTGGAGCCCGCGACGGCATCACGATCCTGCCCGGGCCGTCCCTGCTGCACGGGGCTGGGGGTCCGCTCGACGTACCTGCCGGTGCTTGTCGCACTGCCGGCGAGAGGTCTGGCCCCGGAGGCCGCGGTTGTCGCGACGACCACCGAACCCTCGACCCATGCCCGAGCCGCGTTGCAGGCCCTCGCCTCGACCGTGGCGCTGGCCATCGACCGGCTGGACATCGGCGAGATCACGATCGAGCGCCCCAGCGAGCGGCGGCTTCGGCTGATGCTGCGTTACGCCTCCGATGTCATCTGCATCCTCGACCACGACCTGACCCTCCCTCACGGGTCTGGCCAACCGCGACTGCCCGCCTGCCGCAACCGAGGAGTAGGTTCTGGGCACCGCGCCACGCCCCGGTCAATCCACCGCCAGGCACAGGCGCGGCGACAGGTCCGGACGACCGTCCGGGCTCGATCTCACGGGAGGTTTTGCTCATGCGCCGTACGTCTCTCCTCGTCGCTCTGCTCGTCGCCGCCGGCGTCATCCTGGCCGGTGTCGCTCCTGCCTCCGCGGCCGTGCCGCAGAAGCGGGTCACCCTGATCGGCGCGAACGAAAGCCCCCGCGGGGACCGCGACGGTCGCGGCGAGTTCTCCTGGAGCCTCAACGGGCGTCAGCTGTGCTACCTGCTCACAGTTCGCGGCATTCGCACAGCGGCCGCCGCACACATCCACCGCGGCGCCCGTGGCGCCAACGGCGCCGTCGTCGTTCCCCTCACTGCGCCCGCAAACGGCGGCGCGGCTGCCTGCGCCACCCTCACCGCGGCGCTGGCAACGGCAATCCGGACCCGGCCCGGCCGCTACTACGTCAACGTGCACAACGCGCAGTTCCCGGCCGGCGCGCTGCGCGCTCAGCTGAGGTAGCCCTCAGCGGGATCAGCAGGAGGCTGCGCGCCGTGCAAGGCTGGCGGCGTGTGTCTCGCCTTTCTCCGCTATGACCCCACCGATGCGTGGCCGGTGCTGCTCGCCTCGATCAGGGACGAGGATCTCGCCAGATCGGCCGTCGGCCCCGCGCGGTGGTGGCCCGAGTTGCACCCAACCCTGCTCGGCGGTCGCGACGCGCAGGCCGGCGGGACCTGGCTCGCAGTCGATCCCGACCGGCCGGCGCTCGCGGCCGTGTTCACGCCCCCGGCGCCGCCCACGACTGCGGCCAACCGTCGTACGCGCGGGGAGGTGCCGTTGCTGGCGTTGGACTCCGGCGGCATCGGGGCCTTGGACCTCGGGGCATACGAGCCTTTCGCACTGCTGCTCGCCGACCCGACGGGCGCCGTCTGGTGGTCGTGGGACGGCTCGGCCCTGTCGGACACGCCGGTCTCGCCCGGTGTGCACGTCGCCAACATCTCCGGTCTGGACGCAACGGCGCACAGCGAACGCCAGGCGAGGTGGCACCCGGCGTTCGCGGCGAGGGTGCCGGACCCGTTCCGCCCCGACGGCGAGCCGGCCGATCGGTGGGCCGAGTGGCTGCGACTGCTCGGTCGAGGGCTCGAGCCGGGCCGGGCCGACGCCCTGTTGATGCGAGTCAGCAACGCAAGCCGCAGTTACGGCACCAAGTCTGCGGCGCTGATCGCCCTGGGCCGGGACGGCGCGCGCTACGACGCGACCGACGCTCCCTGGGACTCTGCCAGTTGGGCGGCGGTGCCCGTGGGGGTTGGCCGCGAACGCTATCGAACGAAGGCTGGTCGGAGGTCCGGGCCGCGCGGATGATCTCTTCAACGATCTCGCTCTTGGCGTCGGCGTAGTGCTGGACGAAGGCCCACGAGCGTCTGGCGAGTCGCCGCTTCTCCGAGGCATAGCGGTCGCGGCTGGCGTCGTCGGCGCGCAACCGGTCGCGGAACGCCAACATCCGGGCGACCTCCGCCGAGCCGATCGTGAAGACATGCAGGTTGCTGTCGGCAGCCGGCCCCTTGAACATCCGGTGCTCGTGCCAGCCGGGCTCCCGGACGCGCAGCACGAAGCCCGCTGCCTCGAGCCCGGGCAGGTAGTCGGCCTCGCACCTCGAGTCGACGACCGCCAGGACCATGTCGATGATCGGCTTGGCCACCAGGCCGCGAACCGAGGTCGACCCGACGTGTTCCAGCAGCAGGACAAGCTCCCCCAGCGCGACCCGAACCCGCGACGCCTCCCCGTCGAAGACCTGCGGCCACCCGTCGTCGTAGTCGGCCAGCACCACCGGCCCGTCGAGGCGCGCCGGCGCTCCGACGGTGACCGCGCGGAGGTGGCGCTCAGACCCGGGGGTGTCGCTCGTCGGGGATCACCCCTCGGGCCCCCTCGCGTGGCTCGGCCGCCATTGGCTCGACCGCCATTAGCTCGGCCGCCATTGGCTCGACCCCGCGCGAAGCGACCGGCGGAAGCTCGGCCCCGGGCGGCTCATAGACCGCTGGCCGCTCGGCCGCCGGGCGGCTTGTCGACCCCAGACGGCTCGGCCGCCGGCGGTGCACCGTCGCCCCGGTCACGCTCTGCAAAGTTGATCTTCTTCAGCTGGCGGCTCATCGACCGGATCAGCAGCCAGGTCGCAACGGCCAGCGCTGCGACGACCAAGAAGCCCAGCACTCCTGGCGTGACCTGGCTTTCGTCGACCGCGAGCAGGTAGGCAGCACCAGGCAGCGACGCGCCGCTCACCTCGGCGCACCCTGCGCGGAGGCAGTCTCCCGGATGCCCGCGAACAGGTCGTCCTCCGGCACGACGGTGTCCACCACGGACCGGGCCAGCTCGAAATCCTCGGTCGGCCAGATCCGCTGCTGCATCTCCAGCGGGCAGGCGAACCACGCCCCGTCAGGATCGACCTGGGTCGCATGCGCGAGCAGCGCCCGGTCGCGCACCGAGAAGTAGTCGGCGCACGGCACCTGGGTGCTGATCTCGCGCTCGTCCCTGTCGCCCCAGCGCTCCAGCCACTCGCCGTAGGGCGAGTCGAGGCCGGCCTCGAGCAGGCCCTCGTGCAAGGCGGTCGTGCGGGCCTTGGTGAACGTCTGGTTGTAGTAGAGCTTCAGCGGCTGCCACGGGTCGCCCGCATCGGGGTAGCGCTCGGGGTCGCCCGCCGCCTCGAAGGCATGCACGGAGATCGTGTGGCACATGATGTGGTCCGGATGTGGGTAGCCGCCGTTCTCGTCGTAGGTCGTCATCACCTGGGGCCGGAACGAGCGGATCAGGCGGACCAGCGGCTCGGCGGCGGTCTGCACCTCGAGCATCGCGAAGCAGCCCTCGGGCAGCGGCGGCAGCGGGTCGCCCTCCGGCAGGCCCGAGTCGACCCAGCCCAGCCAGTCCTGGCGCACGCCCAGGATCTCGCGGGCGGTGTCCATCTCCAGCCGGCGGATCTCGGTCAGGTTGGCGAGCACGTTCTCGTCGTGGGCCAAGCGCGGGTTGAGCACCGAGCCACGCTCGCCGCCGGTGCAGGTCACCACATGGACGTCAACGCCCTCGGCGATGTAGCGAGCCATCGTCGCGGCACCCTTGCTGGACTCGTCGTCGGGATGGGCATGGACCGCCATCAGGCGCAGCTGCACATCGCGGGCGGAAGTCACGCGACAATCATCCCTGACCCAGCCGACAGCCGCTTCCCCGAGGTCCCGTTCCCATGCCCCAGCCCGCCCCAGCGCGACCGCCCGGACGCTACGGCCAGCCCAGCCCACGCCGCCGGCTGGGCCTGACTGCTGCCGTCGTCGTGGTGGCCACGGCACTGGTCGCCTGGCTGGGCTGGGCCGGCCTGTCGGTCGCGAATCCCGACGTACGCAGCGACGTGCTCGGTTTCGACATCCGCAGCGACGCTGCCGTGCACATCCGGATCGAGATCATCGCCGCCAGCGATCGCACCGTCACCTGCGTCGTGCGCGGTCAGGACCGTACCAGGGAGACCGTCGGCATCGCGTCAATCGTGAGCCGGCCGGGACGAAGGGTCCGTCGGGTCGAAACGGAGATCGCCACGCGTGCTCGCGCGGTCACGGCCACGATTGCGGGTTGCCGAACGGCCGGTGGCCGATAGACGATGGCCGATAGTCGATGGGTGCATCACGCACGATTCTGGCTGGACACCGCGCGTAGCCTTGCTGACCTGCTGCTGATCGGCGGTTGACCGGCTGCAGGCCTGCGGTTGATCGCCGGCCGATCGGTCCAGATCGGGCGCTGATCAACCGTGCTCGGCGCCCTTTACTTGTTAGCCTCGAGTTTGACCGTACGACGTTTCGCCAGACGACCACCTCCCGAGCACCTGCAGATGGACTGCCCGCAGCCCGCAATCTCCGTCCAGCGCAATCTCCGTCAGCCAGAGGCTCAAGCCCCACGAGCTCCATCCACAACATCCATCCCCACGACATCCATCCCCACGACATCCATCCCCACAACATCCATCCCCACAACATCCAGGAGCATGCCGTGATCGAGACCAGCGCCAGCGTCACCTGGCTCACCCAGGAAGCGCACGACCGTCTCCAGCACGAGCTGGACTTCCTGACCGGCGAGGGGCGGGCCGAGATCGTCCGCCGCATCGAGGCCGCCCGGGAAGAGGGCGACCTGAAGGAGAACGGCGGCTACCACGCCGCGAAGGACGAGCAAGGCAAGCGCGAGGCGCGGGTGCGTCAGCTGGAGCAGCTCTTGCAGTCGGCGCAGGTCGGCGAGCCCCCCGCTGCCCCCCCTGGCGTGGTCGCCCCGGGCACGGTGATCACCGCGATGGTCGGCGGCGAGCAGATGCGGTTCCTGCTCGGGTCTCGCGAGGTCGCCGGCGATGGCGATGGCGTCGAGGTCTACTCCGCGAAGTCTCCTCTGGGCGAGGCGATCCTCGGAAAGCGGCGCGGAGACAGCGCCTCCTACGCGGCCCCCAACGGCAAGCTGATCCCCGTCGACATCCTCGAGATCGAGCCGTTCCACGGCGTCTGAACCCCCAGCCCGAATCACCACAACGTCCGAACATCCGGGGGACATAGACCCCGCATGTTCGGACGTTGTGCCAATGGCGGACGGACGTCGTTGTGGCAATGGCGGACGGACGTCGTTGTGGCAATGGCGGGTCGGTCGGTCGGACGGGTGGGTCGGTCGGTCGGGCGGAACGGACGCGTCAGCGGCTGGCTGCCCGGGAGTATTGACGGGTGGCCAGCGGGACGAACACGACCAGGATCCCGAGCGCCCACAGCAATGTGTAGACCACGGGGTGCTGCAGTGACCAGGCCGTCGGCTCGGGGGTGCTCGCCGGGATGTTTCCGAACAACTGGCGTGCCCCCTCGGTGACCGCGGACACCGGGTTCCACTCGGCGAACGAGCGCAGCGGCCCAGGCAGCGTGTTGAGCGGCACGAACGTCTCGGCGACGAACGTCAGCGGAAAGATGACGACGAAGGCCGCATTGTTGACGACCTCGGGACTGGGCGCGAGCAGGCCGACGTAGGCCATCACCCACGAGAAGGCGTAGGCGAACGCGAGCAGGAGCAGAAACCCGCCGATGCCCTCCAGCACCGAGGTGTGGATCCGCCACCCGACGACGAGGCCGGTCAGGGACATCACGACCACGACGATGAGGTTGTTCACGATGTCGCTGAGGGTCCGGCCGAGCAGGACAGCGGACCGGGACATCGGCAACGACCGGAACCGATCGATGATGCCCTTCTGGATGTCGTCGGCCAACCCGGCACCGGTGATCGTGGCGCCGAAGATGACGGTCTGGGCGAAGATCCCGCCCATCAGGAACTCCTTGTAGTTGCTGCCCTTGACGTCGATCGCGCCACCGAAGACATAGGCGAACAGCAGCACGAACATGATCGGCTGCAGCGTGGTGAAGACCAGCAGGTCGGGCACCCGCTTGATCTTGATCAGGTTGCGCTTGGCGACCACGAAGCCGTCGCTGATCGCGGTGAGCGAGCTCATCGGTTGGCCACCTCCTTCGGGGTGTCGGGCTGGGACGTGTCGTCTCGCGCTGGCCGACCCGACGGCGCGGTCGCGTCCTCCGCCGCATGACCGGTCAGGGTGAGGAACACGTCGTCCATGGTGGGACGGCGCAGGGCCACGTCGGTGACCGCCACACCGGCCGCGTCCAGATCTCGCAGGGCATCCACCAGGCTGGCGGTGCCGCTCTTGACCGGGACGCTGATCCGCCGGATGTGCGCGTCGACGCCCACCTCCCCAGTCGCGAGGCGGGCCATCAGTGCCCTGGCCTCCTCCAGCCGCGAGCCGTCCGCGACGATGACCTCGAGGCGTTCACCGCCGACCTGGTCCTTGAGCTCGTCCGCCGTGCCCCGCGCGATCACCCGGCCGTGGTCGATGACCACGATGGAGTGGGCCAGCCGGTCGGCCTCCTCCATGTATTGCGTCGTGAGCAGCAGCGTCGTCCCCCCGGACACCAACTCGTTGATGACCTCCCACATGCCGAGCCTGCTGCGCGGGTCCAGCCCGGTGGTGGGCTCGTCGAGGAACAACACCGACGGGTCGGCGACCAAGGCCCCGGCCAGGTCGAGGCGCCGGCGCATGCCCCCGGAGTAGGTCTTGACCGGCCGGTCGGCCGCGTCTGACAGGTCGAATCGCTCGAGCAGCGCGCGGGCCCGAGCCCGGCTCGGGCGACGGCCGAGGTGGTAGAGCCGGCCGACCATGTCGAGGTTCTCGAAGCCGGTCAGGTGCTCGTCGACCGCTGCGTATTGACCGGACAGGCCGATCACCCGCCGCAGCGCGGCGGCGTCATGAACCACGTCGAAGCCCGCGACGGTGGCCCGCCCCGAGTCGGCAAGCAGCAGCGTGGTCAGGATGCGCACGGCGGTGGTCTTGCCGGCGCCGTTAGGCCCGAGCACCCCGAGCACCGTGCCCTCGGGCACCTCGAGGGAGAGACCGGCCAGCGCATGCACGTCGCCATACGTCTTGACCAGGTCCTCTGCGGAGATCGCGTTGGCCATGTCACCTCCCTGCCTGTGCCTTACGATGTAAGGAATTACCTTGTCTTACGCCGTAAGGTCTGTCAACTGGATTTCTGGAGGTCAGCATGGCCCACCGGTCCGACAACCCGCCGAGGACACCCGTCACCCGGGACCGCGTGCTCGCCGAGGCCCTCCGGCTGGCCGACGCGGAGGGCCTTGAGCGCCTCACGATGCGCCGGCTCGGGCAGGCCTGCGGGGTGGAGGCCATGTCGCTCTACCACCACGTGGCGGACAAGGAGGCCGTTCTCGACGGGTTGACCGAGGCGGTGCTAGCCGAGGTCGAGCTGCCTTTGCCCGGTGCCGCCCCCTGGGACGAGACCGTGTGCGCCGGGGCCCGGGCATTGCGGGACGCCTACCTGCAGCACCCCGGCGCGCTGAGCGCCCTCGCCGTACGGCCGGCCTTCCGCCACGCCCACGGCCGTCGGCTGATCGAGTGGATGCTGACCGTGCTGCGCGACGCGGGCTTCACCGCCCTGGACGCGATGTACGGCTCCCGGACGATCGGCATGTTCGTCACTGGTTTCGCCGGAGCCGCGGGTGGTCAGGCCGGTGGTCACGGAGGCGTCAGCGCCGGTGATCACGGAGGCGTCAGCGCCGGTGGTCACGGGGGGGTCACCGCGACCGAGGCAGTGGCCACACTGGACCAGATCAGCGAGAGCGAGTTCCCGGTGCAGGTGGCGTTGCGCCGGGAGGCCTCGCAGCAGGCCGGCGGCGCGAGCGCCTGGGACTGGGACGACCTGTTCGAGTTCGGCCTCCGTGCGCTGGTCGACGGGCTGACGCTGCGCCTCGGTCAGTCGAAAACCAGCGGGTAGCCAGCCGTCCGCAGCCGCGACAGCACGAGCTCGCAGTGCTCAGCACCACGGGTCTCCAGGCGCAACCGCGCCTCGACCTCGTCGACCCGCAGCCGCGGGTCGGTGCGGACATGCTCCACCTCCAGCACGCTCGCGTCGGCGGCGGCGATCTCCGCGAGCAAGGCCACCAGCGCTCCGGGTCGGTCGGAGATTCGGGCGCGGAACGACAGGAACCGACCAGCAACGGCCAGCCCGTGGCGCAGCACCCGCATCAGCAACAGCGGGTCGATGTTGCCTCCCGAGAGCACCACGACCACGGGTGGCTCGAAGGCGCCGGGGTTCTCCATCAGGGCGGCGACGCCGGCCGCACCGGCCGGTTCGACGACCAGCTTTGCCCGCTCCAGACACAGCAGCAGTGCCCGGGACAAGCTCTCCTCGGGCACCGTCACGATCTCGTCGACGAGGGCCTCAATCAGGCCGAACGGCACGACACCGGGGCAGCCCACGGCGATGCCGTCGGCCATCGTGGCCATCTCGGTGAGTCGCACCGGTCGTCCGGCCCGGATCGAGGCCGGGTAGGCCGCGGCGCTGGCGGCCTGCACACCCACGACGCGTACGTCGGGACGCAAAGCCTTCACCGCGACCGCCACCCCCGCCAGCAGACCGCCCCCACCGGTGCACACAACGACCGTGCGCACGTCGGGGCACTGCTCGAGGATCTCGAGGCCGACCGTGCCCTGGCCGGCGACGATGTCCACGTGGTCGAACGGGTGCACGAGGACGGCGCCGGTCTCCTCGGCGAACTCGTTGGCCGCCTCCAGCGCCTCGTCGACCGACTGGCCGTGGAAGCGCACTGCCGCGCCGTAGGACTTGGTCGCCTCGACCTTGGGGATCGGCGCACCAACCGGCATGAACACGGTCGACACGTGGCCGCACAACGTCGCGGCGAGGGCGACTCCCTGGGCGTGATTGCCCGCACTGGCGGCCACCACCCCGCCGGAAGTCTCCTCCGGCGAGAGCCGCGAGATCCGGGTGTAGGCGCCGCGGATCTTGAACGAGCCTGCGCGCTGGAGGTTCTCGCACTTGAGCCACACCGGGCCGCCGACGCCCTCGCTGAGCGGGCGCGACCCCTGCAGCGGGGTCTCCCGGATCACGCCGCGCAACAGCACGCGGGCGGCCTGCACGTCATCGAGGCTCACCACCGGTCTTGACATGCCCGGCAGTCTGGCACCTACCCGCCCGCCGGTATATGTTTGCGTGGTGAACGCAACTGGACGGTCGGCGGGTCGCCCGGCGGGATCGGACCGGGACGACCAGGTGCTGGTGGCATCGGACGAGCACGACCAGGTGCTGGAGGCCCTCTTCCGGGTGCTGCGCCAGGTCAAGCAGGCGCCCGTCGACGACCCCGTCGAGCGACCGGCCATCATCGCGTTGTCCCGGCTCAAGGCGAACGGCGCGATGCGCCTGTCCGAGCTGGCCGAGGACCTCTACCTGGACGCGTCGACGATGAGCCGTCATGTGCGCACGTTGGAGGACAACGGGCTGGTCCGGCGGGCCGGTGACCCCAACGACCGCAGGGCCGTGCAGCTCACCCTGACCGAGGACGGCCTGGGGGTCCTGGCCGAGGCCTGGGCCAATCGGCGGACCTGGATCGACCGAGCGGTGGCGACCTGGTCTGCCGCCGATCGCCGCGAGCTCGGCGCCGTGCTCACCCGCTTCGCAGACGCCCTGGCCGCGGACGCGGCGGCCCGGGCGGCAGCCGACGCGGCGGCCCGCGACGTAGGACCCGCTCGCACCCGGACGGAGCCCCCCGCATGAGCACATCCTCGAGCGCCAGGACAGGTCAACCCGGCGACACCCGTTGGTGGCGCTGGTTTTCCTGCGGCGGCTAGGTCAGGGCTAGGTCTCCGTGCGGCGCCTGGCCAGGGCGAATCCAAGTCCGGCGAGTCCGGCGACCAGGCCTGCTCCGCCCAGCCCGCGGGCCAGGCCGTCAGACCCCGCGCTGTCCGAGGAACTGGCGCCGGTCTTGACCGTGGCGGGCGTCGTCGTGGCCTTCGCCGCGCCAGTCGTGGCTGCGGCGGCCTTGACGGTCAGCACGGGCGCGGGGTGCGCAGGTTCCTCAGCGCCGGGCGCGGCCACCTCGATCCAGCGCACCACCTTGCCGGTGCTGTAGGTCTGCAGGGCCTTGAATGCCATCGTGGTCGGCTTCGCGGGCAGCGTGCCGACCGAGACGTCAAAGTTCTGGTACTCCCCGGCGGCGATGCTCCCGCCGCTCCAGGTGATCGTGGACACGACCTCGGACACCTCGCCGTCGTCGGACTTGATCGGCGCGGCCAGCTTGGTCTTGGTGACGGCGACCTTCCAGCCCGGCAGTGGACGGACTGCGGCGAATGCCAGCGGTTGGTCGGCGGGAAAGACGATCTCGACCTTGGTGGTGGTGGCGTTGTCCTCCTCGTTGGGCACGCTGAAGGTGAGCTGGACGCCACCACCCGGCGCGGCGGTGTCGGGGGTGACGCCGACATGGGCCGATGCGGTTCCGGCCAGGCCGAGGAAGACGGTGGCCGCGGCGAGCCCGGCGGCGGCGATCCGGCCGGCGGTGCGCGGCAGGGACGTCATGGCGTGTTTCGTGGTCATGGGCGTGCTCTCTGTTCGGGTTTCGGTGTGCGCGATTCGCGCGAAGGTGCAGGACGGCGACGCAGACATAGCGCGGCGTCGCTGTCGACCTTCACTACCCGAACGGGGGGACGGGGTGAGCTGGCTCAGCCGGCTGCCGCGACGACGGCACACCGTGGTGGCCCCCGCAGCAGCGGCACCGACCGGAGGTGGGTGGCGGGTCGCGGCAGCCGGTCCGCGGGCGAGGTCACCGTGACGAGGGTCGGGACCGGGTGCGGGGCCGTGGCGGCGAAAAGGACCAGCGCACGGGTCACGGCGGTCAGGTCGGACCCCAAGGCCCGCAGCAAAGACCACAGGAGCGCCTCACAGCGCGCCAGCCACACGGCGACCCCGATGGTCGCGAGACCGTGGGTCATGACCATGAACAGAATGGCGACCGGCCGGCCGCCGCCGTAGGCGAGGTGATGCCCGGCCATCGCGACGCTGGGCATCACGGTGAACCAGGCGTGCAGCCCCACCTGGGAGGCGCCCAGCAACCCCAGCAAGGCGGGAACGCCGCGCTCGCCCCGGCCGAGCAGCGGGCCGATCAGCAAGCCGGCGAGCACCGCGGCGAGCAGCGTGCGGGGCGTCGGCATCATCGCCACGGCGAGGACGTGTGCCCCCAGAGCAAGGGCCGTCGTCACGACCGAGAGCACAGCGGCGCGCCCCACCAGAACCGCCGGTCCCAGGACCGCCCGTTCTTGCGGTGACCGCGCCATCTGGTGCTCCAATGCCATCTGGTGCCCCGATATCGAGGATGTCTGTTGACCGTCCCCGCAGCCGGGCGGGGGTCCTCGCGCCACCCAGATAGGGAGAGAAGCGCCCATATAGGGAGAAAGATACGAGGTTCCGCTGGGGCGAAATGGTACCAGCGATGTGGAGACCACCCGACAATCGAGAGAAGGATCGCCGGCTGCCTCGTTCGCGGATCCGGCCCACCGCCACGACGAGCTACCGACCGTCGCGTGCCGGGAAGATCACCGGCAGGGCTCAGCGCCGTTCCAGTAGCGCTCACCCGCGAGCACCTGCCCGGCCGCACCCACCAGGCCGGCGTCCATGCCGAGCGACGCGCGTACGACGTGCAGTCACTCGGTGAACCGCATCTTGGTGTGCCGCCGCAGCGCCTCCTCGATCGGCCCGAACAGCAGCGGTCCGGCCTGGGAGAGCCCGCCACCGATCGCGACGACCTCGAGGTCGCACAGGTACATGGCCGAGGCGATGGCCATGCCGAGGGCGCGCCCGGCCCGCTGCAGGGCCTGCACGGCGATCGGGTGACCTCGGGTCGCGTCGTTGGACAGCTCGCGCGCGGAGTCGCCGGTCGAGCTGACCCAACCCTGCTCGCGAGCCCACAGGGCCAGCCGGGGCCGCTCGCGATGGCCTCGAGGCAGCCGCGGGCGCCGCAGGCGCAGGCAGGCCCGGATGGGTCGACCACGACGTGACCGATGTGCCCGGCGTTGCCACTCGCCCCGTCCACCAGCCGACCTCCGAGCACCAGGCCTGCGCCGACCCCGGTGGACACGACCATGCCGAGCACGTGGTCCCTGCCCTGCCCTGCCCCGACCCGCGCCAGTGCTCGGCGACCACGACGCAGACCGCGCAGCTGTGCACCCGTACAGGCAGCCCAGGAAACATCTCCCGGAGCCGCTCGCGCAACGGGAAATCACGCCAGGCCGGGATGTTCAGCGGGGAGACCGACCCTTCTCTCCCCGGCCACGCTGCGGACCAGGCCGGTGAGGGTCCGCCAGAGGGTCTCGGCATCGGTGTGCCGACCGTGCGGCGTCGGCACCCTCGCCGAGGCGGAGATCCGGCCACCCGCGTCGACCCCGGCGACCGCCATCGTGGTGCCGCCGATGTCGATCGCGAGCACGGGCTGGGCCACCCGCCCATCCTGGTGCACGCCGACCCGACATGACGGGACGCCACGTCGTACGGTCGGGACATGACTCGCCCCGCCACCCTCGGCGCCCTGCGCGCCACCCGCCACCAGCACCGGCCCGTCAAGGCCGAGATCCGGGACAACCTGCTCGCCATGATGCGCTCGGGCGAGCCGCGCTTCCCCGGCATCGTCGGCTTCGACGACACGGTGCTCCCGGCGCTCGAGCGCTCCCTGCTCGCCGGTCACGACCTGGTCCTGCTCGGCGAGAGAGGCCAGGGCAAGACCCGCCTGATCCGCACCCTCGTCACCCTGCTCGACGAGTGGACCCCGGTCGTCGAGGGCTGCGAGATCCACGACCATCCCTACGCTCCGGTCTGCGGGCGCTGCGTGCGACTCCTGGCCGACCTCGGCGAGGACCTGCCGGTCGGCTTTCTGCACCGAAGCGAGCGCTACGGCGAGAAGCTCGCCACGCCCGACACCAGCGTGGGCGACCTGAACGGGGACATCGACCCGATCAAGGTCGCCGAGGGCCCCACCCTGGGCGACCCGGAGACCGTGCACTACGGGCTGGTGCCGCGCACCAACCGCGGCATCTTCGCTATCAACGAGTTGCCCGACCTGGCCGAGCGGATCCAGGTCTCGCTGCTCAACGTGCTCGAGGAGCGCGACATCCAGGTCCGTGGCTACACGCTGCGGCTGCCCCTGGACCTGCTGCTGGTGGCGAGCGCCAATCCCGAGGACTACACCAACCGAGGGCGCATCATCACCCCGCTCAAGGACCGGTTCGGCGCCGAGATCCGCACCCACTACCCCGTCGCGCTCGACGACGAGGTCGCGCTGATCCGCCAGGAGGCGTTGCTGGGCGCGACGGTGCCCGACGTCATCGTCGAGGTCGTGGCCCGGTTCACCCGACACGTCCGGGAGTCCCCCTCGGTCGACACGCGCTCGGGTGTCTCGGCCCGGTTCGGGGTGGCGGCGACGGAGTCAGCGGCCGCCTCGGCGCTGCGCCGCTCGGCGATCACCGGCGAGGAGCCGGCCGTCACCCGGGTCTGCGACCTGCCCGGCGTCGTGGCCACGCTGCTCGGCAAGGTCGAGTTCGAGGTCGACGACGAGGGCCGCGAGGAGGAGGTGCTCGCGCACCTGCTGCGCCGCGCCGTCGCCGAGACCTTCCGCCGACACCTGGGCGGGTCAGACCTCACTGTGCTGATCGGGCGCTTCGACGAGGGCCTGCTCGTCGAGAGTGGCGACCTGGTTCCAGGCCGGCGGCTGCTCGAGCAGATCGGCCCGCTGCCCGGGCTGGGACACATCATGGGCCGGCTCGGCATCGACGAGGGCGTGGAGACCGCGGGGCTCGCCGCCTGCGCTCTGGAGTTCGCCCTGGAGGGGCTGTTCCTCAACCGGCGGATCTCCAAGGACAGCGACGACGCGGCCGGTGGCCCCGTCGTCTACGGCAGCGCCTGATGCCCCTGTCGCCCCAGCGGCCGAAGGGCTACCGCTACGGCGCGTGGCATGACGGACCCGACCCGCTCGCCCCGCCCTACGACGTACGGCGGGCGCTGGACCAGCTCGGCGACGACGTGCTCGCCGGCGCCACCCCCGAGGACGCGCTGCGGCGACTGCTGCGCGAGGGGTCCGGTCCGGCCCGCGGTCTGGACGAGATGATGCGCAAGATCCGCCAGCAGCGGCGCGAGCTGCGCGAGCGGGGCCGCCTGGACGGCACGCTGGA
Organism: Actinomycetes bacterium; assembly: GCA_038223055.1. Classification (GTDB taxonomy): domain Bacteria; phylum Actinomycetota; class Actinomycetes; order JACCUZ01; family JACCUZ01; genus JBBRHF01. The sequence goes on from JBBRHF010000007.1 coordinate 43,909, forward strand.
GGAGGTGCGCCGCCTGCTCGACACCGCCGTCGGGCAAGAACGGGCAGCTCTGTTCCCCGACCCGTCCGACGACGCGCGATTCCGGGAGGCCTCGCTGGACGCGCTGCCCCGCGACACCGCCCGCGCGGTGCGCGAGCTCGACAGCTACGACTGGCGCTCGCCCGAGGCGGCCCAGACCTACCAGCAGATCACCGACCTGCTGCGCCGCGAGGTGCTCGACAGCCAATTCCGCGGCATGAAGCAGGCCCTGGAGCACCCGGACCCGGAGGCGATGGCGCGGGTCAAGGACATGATGAGCCGGCTCAACGCGATGCTCGAGGCCGACGCGCGCGGCGAGCACACCCAGGAGAAGTTCGACGAGTTCATGGCCGACCACGGCGACATGTTCCCCGATCAGCCGGCCAACCTGGAGGAGCTGGTCGACTCCCTGGCCCGCCGCGCCGCGGCCGCGGAACGGCTGATGCAGTCCCTCACCGCCGACCAGCGCGGGGAGCTGTCGGCGCTGATGAACAACGCGTTGCAGGACATGGACCTCGCCAGCGAGATGGCCCAGCTCGGCGGCGCGTTGCGGGCTCGCCGGCCCGACCTGGACTGGTCCGGACGCGAGCGGATGCGGGGCGACCAGCCGCTGGGGGTCGGCGAGGGCACCAGCGCACTGCAGGACCTTGCCGACCTGGAGGAGCTGGAGGCCTCAATGGGCCAGGACTACCCCGGCGCCGCGCTGGAGGACATCGACGAGGAGGCGGTGCGCCGCGCCCTCGGCCGCAAGGCGGTGGACGACCTCGCCCAACTGCGCCGGCTGCAGCGCGAGCTCGAACGGCAGGGCTACCTCACCCGCACCGGCAACCGGCTCGACCTGTCCGCGAAGGCGGTCCGCCGCCTCGGCCAGACGGCGCTGCGGCGGGTCCTCGGCGACCTGCGCGCCCCCGGGCCCGGCGCCCACGACGTGCACGACGCCGGCCGGGCCGGCGAGCCGACGGGCGCAAGCCGGCCGTGGCAGTTCGGCGACGAGCAGCCGCTGGACGTCGTACGCACCCTGACCAACGCCGTGCGGCGCGGGTCGGCCGACGGCGGGCGGGTGCGCCTGGCCGTGGAGGACTTCGAGGTCGCCGAGACCGACCGCCGCACGTCGGCGGCGGTGTGCCTGCTGGTCGACCAGTCCTACTCGATGGTGCTGCGCGACACCTGGGCCCCGGCGAAGGCCACGGCGCTGGCGCTGCACGCCCTCGTCAGCGGCCAGTTCCCGCAGGACGCCTTGCAGATCATCGGATTCTCGTCCTATGCACGGGTGGTCCGCCCGACCGAGCTGGCCGGTCTGGATGCCGACTACGTGCAGGGCACCAACCTGCAGCACGCGCTGATGCTCGCCGGAACGTTCCTCGCCAAGCATCCCGACGCCGAGCCGGTCGTGCTGGTCGTGACCGACGGTGAGCCGACCGCCCACCTGCTGCCCAGCGGCCGGCCGTGGTTCTGCTGGCCACCCGACCCCGAGACGATCTCCCTGACGGTGGCCGAGGTCGACCGGATGACCCGCCGGGGCGCCACCATCAACGTGTTCCAGCTGGATGACGACCCGCGGCTGACCGCGTTTGTGCACGAGATCGCGCGGCGTAACGGCGGCCGGGTCTTCCTGCCCGACGCCGGGCACCTCGGGAAGTACGTCGTGAGCGACTACCTGCGCCGCCGCAGTGGCCGTCGCCGCAGCCCCGCCGCAGCCGGTGCCGGGCGTGGCCACGCTGGCCGGGGCACGCTCGCCTGAGCAGCGTCTCACCGAGTGGACGCTGCGCCAGGGCTCCCGACGAGGACCACGCCCTGGGCGATCAGCTGGTCCACGTCCTCGAACCCCCAGTCCGCCAGCGCCTCGGCGGTGTGCTGACCGGGCAGCGCGGGCGGGGCGCCGAGCGCGCCGGGGGTGCGGGAGAACCGCGGCGCGGGTGCCGGCTGGGTGAACCCGCCCCGGTCCTGAAACGTCTGCCGGGCCGCAAGATGCGGGTGCCCGGCCGCCTCGGTGAGCGAGAGAACCGGTGCGACGCACGCGTCGGTGCCCTCGAACAGGTCGGCCCAGTGCTGCTGAGTCTGCTGGGCGAAACGCTCGGCGAACCGCCGCCGGAGCAACGACCACGCCGCACGGTCGTGCTGCCCGGGCAGATCGTCCGGCGGATCGTCGTCGTAGAGCAGGCGCACGAGTTCGGCGAAGAACTGCGGCTCCAGCGCTCCGACCGCTACATGCCGCCCGTCGGCGGTCCCGTAGATGTCATAGAACGGCGCCCCGGTGTCGAGCAGGTTGTCCCCCCGCACGTCGTGCCACTGCCCGCCCGCGAGCAGCCCGTGCAGCATCGTGGTCAGCGTGACAGCGCCGTCGACGATCGCCGCGTCCACCACCTGGCCCTGCCCGCTGCGCTGCGCTTCCCACAGGGCCGAGAGCACGCCGACCGCGAGGAACATTCCGCCGCCGCCGTAGTCGCCGACGAAGTTGACCGGCAGCTGTGGCGGGCCGCCCCCCCCCCCCCCCCCGCGGCGTGGCCGCGCGGGAA
>JBBRHF010000008.1:0-46418 GCA_038223055.1 Actinomycetes bacterium
CCTCGACCTCGCCTGGGACCTGCTGCGGACGTTCCCCCCAACCGAGCTCAAACGCATCCCGCCTGCACTGATCTCCCAGCACCTGGGCGCCGACCCGCGCTGACCACCCGGGCGGTGGATTATCGGGCCGGGAGTCTGCCGTTGCGGCTGTTCTCATCGGCGGCACCGATCTCGACCCCAGTCGACGAGCTCACCCCCCCCCCCCCCGGTTTTCAGTGCCGACGGTCGGCAAGCAAGTACGGCAAGAACGGCCGGGCAAGACCCTCACCACACCAAGCGTCGGCAGCGGAGGCTGGAAGCATGTTGAAGACCATCCGAGCGAGAGTTCTCTCCCGGTTGAACAGCGGCCCGGCCGGATCGGTGGAACCGAGCCGGTACTGGCCATCCGCCCGAGGTCTTGTCGTCGCGGTGATCCCCGACGGGCCGGACGCCCCGGCCGTCGCCCGGCTCCACGCCCTGGCGGGCGGCGGGACTCTGATCCTCCCCTCGGCCGGGTGGGATCAGTTTTCTCGTCCGCCGCCTCCGCGGCGGCGCTGCGATCCAGGTCATCATCGTTTCCTCCGACTCCGGATCCTCCCGGAAACAGGTAACGGTAGCCCGAACCAGTGCTCGCCGGCCCCTGACATCCAACATCCGTCGGCCGGCACCCCCCGGGTGACGTCCAGACACCCGAGGGTGCTCTCCCCTTTTCACGCCGGTCACCAAGCAACGAGAGCTCACCCGGAACCTGATCTCATCCCGCCCCAACAGGAGGTCAAGTGAAGGCCGTCTCGGCCGAACAGACGGACCCCGACGAGTTGCCGCCTGCACCCCTCGCGGCCACGGCCCAGCCGCATCTGCACAGCGCAGGCCAGGTGGCCCGAGCACTCGAAGTCGACCCCGCTACCGGGCTCGACGCCGCAGAGCTGACCCGGCGCCGGCGAGCGTACGGGCACAACCGGCTCCCCGAACCGGAGCGCACCCCTGCATGGCTGCGCTTCCTCGACCAGTTCCGCAGCATCCTGATCCTGATCCTGCTCGGGGCCGCGGCGCTCGCCGGCGTCGTCGGCGACCTCAAAGACACCGCCGTCATCCTCACCGTTCTGCTGATCAACGCAACGATCGGGTTCGTCCAAGAGAACAAGGCCGAACGTAGCCTCGAAGCGCTGCGCACCATGCTCACCCCCACCGCGCGGGTCCGACGCGACGGCCAGGTGCAGATCGTCGACGCCGCCGACCTCGTACCCGGCGACGTCGTACTGGTCGAAGCCGGCGACCGGGTGCCGGCCGACGGCCGACTATGGGCCGCCGAGTCTGTCGACATCGACGAGTCCACCCTCACCGGGGAATCTCTCCCGGTGCCGAAAACGACCGCCCCCTCTCGGACCCTCCCCGGTGAGGACAAGGTGCCGCTCGCCGAGCGGACCGGAATGGCGTACATGAACACCGCCATCACCCGCGGCCGGGCGGAGATCCTCGTCACCGCCACCGGCATCCGGACCGAAGTAGGGGCCATCGCCGAGGCGCTGGAACACGGGCAGGAGCCCCCCTCCCCGCTTCAAGTGCAAATCGACGCCACCGGCAAGCGCATCGCACTGATCGGCGGCTTTGCCGTCGGCGTCTACGCCGTACTTGCCTTACTGAGCGGCGAGCCGCTCGCCGACCTCGCCTTGAGCGCAGTAGCCCTCGCCGTCGCCACCGTGCCCGAGGGCCTGCCCGCGGTGCTCGCGCTGACCCTCGCCCTCGGCGTCGCCCGGATGGCCCGGCGCGGTGCGATCATCAAACGGCTCACCTCAGTAGAAACCCTCGGCTCGGCAACGGTGATCTGCACCGACAAGACCGGCACGCTGACGATGAACCAGATGACCGCCCGTACGCTGGCCTGGGCCGGCCACCACCTCGTCGTCGACGGTGAGGGATACCGCCCCGTGGGGGCGATACGCCACCCAGAAGGCCAGCCCCTTGACGCGACAGAACTAGCCGAACTCCGCGAGCAGCTTCTGCTGCCCCTCGCACTGTGCAGCGATGCCGTCCTCAGCGCCGACGGGATCGTTGGCGACCCAACCGAAGGCGCGCTCATTGTCCTCGCCGCCAAAGGCGGCGTCGACATCAACGCGGCCCGCGCCTCCTGGCCGCGGCTCGCTGAGCTGCCCTTCGACTCCGCCAACAAGTACATGGCTACCGCGCACCCCGACGACGGTCCCGGCAGAAGACTTCGAGTGTTCCTCAAAGGCGCACCGGACGTGCTGCTGGACCGCAGCACCGCTACCCGGACCGCCGCCGGAATCGTCCCCCTCGATGACGCCGAACGGAATCGCATCGCCGCCGACCTGGCCCTGCTCGCCGCCCGTGGCCTGCGCGTCCTGGCCGCGGCCACCATCCTGCTCGACGAGCTACCCCCCGGAGACGAGGGCGGTCCGGAGACCCTGGCCGGCCAGCTTGACACCCTGACCTTCCTCGGACTCGTGGGCATCGCCGACCCACCCCGCCCCCAAGCCAAAGAGGCGATCGCGGTCGCCCATCGCGCCGGCATCGACGTCAAGATGATCACCGGCGATCACCGGGACACCGCCGCCGCGATCGCCCAGGAACTCGGCATCCGTGGTGAGATCGTCACCGGCGCCGACCTGGACCGGATGACACCCGAAGAGATGTCCGGCCGGGTCGAGCGGATCGGCGTCTTCGCCCGCGTCGCACCCGAACACAAAGTGGCCATCGTCCAGGCGCTCACCGCCAGCGGTCACATCGTCGCGATGACCGGGGACGGCGTCAACGACGCCGCCGCGCTGCGCTGCGCGCACATCGGAGTCGCGATGGGAATCACCGGCACCGAGGTCACCAAAGAAGCCGGCGCCATGATCCTCACCGACGACGACTTTGCGACCATCGTCCGTGCCGTCCGCGAAGGCCGCGCCATCTTCAGCAACATCATCACGTTCGTCCGCTTCCAGCTGTCGACGAACATCGGGGCCATCCTGACTTTCCTCGGCGCGCAGATCGCCGGCCTCCCGACGCCACTGAACGCCATCCAAGTGCTCTGGGTCAACATCATCATGGACGGACCGCCGGCGATGGCGCTCGGCGTCGACCCCGACCGACCCGCAATCATGGACGAACCGCCGCGCCACCCTAGGGAACGTATCCTCAACCGCACCCGGCTGCTGCGCATGTTCCGCGCCGGCCTGGTCATGGCGACCGGCACCCTCACCGTCCTCGCGGTAGCCCTCGACCGCTACCCCCAGGCCACAGCCCTCACCATGGCCTTCACCACGTTCGTGCTCTGCCAGTTCTTCAACGCGCTCAACTCCCGCGCCGAGAAGGAGACCATCTTCACCCGGCATCTTTTCACCAACCGCTGGCTGTGGACCTCCCTCGTCACCGTCGTCGCCCTGCAGGTACTCGTCGTCCAGCTGCCCGTGCTCCACGCCCTCTTCGACACCACCGCACTCAGCCCAACCCAATGGGGCACCTGCCTGGCCGTAGCCTCCACCGTTCTCTGGGTGGAAGAAGCCGCGAAAGCAGCGGCCGCCAGCCGAGCGGGGCGAAAGCGTTTGCAGTGATGACGGTGTAGGGGCTCTTCGGTCACGCCGAAGATGGCCGGATGTAGTCCAGCGCGAACAGCAGGTCGGTGCTGCCGATCGCCAGCAGCACGATGAACAGCGGGGTCACCGCGCGATGCCCAGCGCTGCGGGTGAACAACCGACCACCGTCATAGTCGTCGGTGACGGGCAGAGCACGGCGAGCCAGCCGAACCAGGCCGTTGTCCCGAACATCGGGGTCTACGTCGCGGTGCCGGTAGAGCTGCACTGCACCGCAGTGACGATCAATACCAGACCGAACATCAGGAACATGAACGAGAACAACTCGAGCAGCGCCGCACCCAGTGCGATGAAGATCACTCCCATGACCAGAGCCATCGAGATGTCGAAGATCAGGATCTTCTGCTGGTGAGGAACGTCCATCCTGCCGCCCCCGGCGTCCTCAACGTCGATCGATTCGTGATTTGGAACGCACCTTCGTGAATTTGGAACGCACCTTTAGGATAGATACCGACCAGACCACGATGGACTAGCCGTGTGCCATGCGCGTGGCACTGGAGGCCCTGCCTCATGAGGACTCCCCCCGATGTCGGTTTTCCACGCCGCGTCGAGAGCCCGGCCCGCCGAAGTGAGCCTTCCGGAGGTCTCACCGGCTGGTTACTGGCCAACCGCGTACAGCCGGTCGGGCCAGAAGCCGAAGAGAGCCATGTCCAGCCGCAGGCGTGGTGGAAGGTCATGTGCCTGACCGGCGTGGACTACTTCTCCACCTTGTCCTATCTGCCCGGCATAGCCGCGCTGGCCGCCGGTGCGCTCTCACCGCTGGCCACGCTGCTCATCGTGGCCCTTACGCTGCTCGGCGTGTTGCCGATGTACCGGCGGGTTGCGGAGGAGAGCCCGCATGGTCAGGGATCGGTCGCCATGCTCGAGAACCTTTTGCCGTTCTGGAGGGGCAAGATCTTCGTCCTGGTCCTGCTCGGCTTCGTCGCCACGTCGTGGATCATCACAATCACGCTCTCGAGCGCGGACGCGACTGTGCACATGATCGAGAACCCGCTCCTGCACGACCCTCTCGAAGGCAAGGCGGTGCTCGTCACGGCCGTTCTCTTGCTCATCCTCGGCGGTGTTTTCCTGCTCGGCTTCAGCGAGGCCGTCATCATCGCCATCCCGCTGGTGGTCGTCTTCCTCGCCCTGAACGCAGTTGTGGTCGTCGTCGGGATGGCCGAGGTCGTCACCCGGCCGGGGGCACTGTCCGGCTGGACCGAGAGTCTCGCCGAAGGCGGCACCGGGTTCGGCGACATCCTCGGCCCAGCGGTGGTGGCTTTCCCGCTACTCGTGCTGGGGCTATCCGGCTTCGAGACCGGGGTGTCGATGATGCCCCTCGTTGCCGCGCAGGGCCAGACGCCTCGGCAACGTCTCGCCTCGCGCATTCGCAACACCCGCAAGCTCCTCACCGCCGCTGCAGTGATCATGAGCGTCTACTTGCTCACGACAAGCTTCATCACCACCGTGCTCATCCCGGCTGAGCAGTTCGAGGAGGGCGGCCAAGCCAGCGGGCGGGCGCTGGCCTACCTCGCGCACGAACAGCTTGGGGGGGCTTTTGGCACGGCGTACGACATCAGCTCCATCGCCATCCTGTGGTTCGCAGGAGCGTCAGCGATGGCTGGGCTGATCAACATCGTGCCGCGCTACCTGCCGTCATACGGGATGGCGCCAGAGTGGGGACGGGCCGTCCGGCCGGTCGTTCTCGTCTATACAGCCGTCAGCATCGCCATCACGGTGACGTTCGACGCCGACGTCAACGCACAAGCGGGCGCCTACGCCACGGGCATCCTCGCGATGATGGTCTCCGGTGCGCTCGCTGTGACCATCACCGCGAGCCGCAAACAGCAGCGGCCCGTCGCGATCGGGTGCGCCGTCCTCACGCTGATCTTGTGCTACGCGCTCGTGACGAACATCATCGAGAAGCCCGACGGCATCGCGATCGCCGGCATGTTCATCGCCGGGATCACCGCGATCTCGCTGGTCTCCCGGGTGTCGAGGACCACCGAGCTGCGGGCGGACGCTATCGAGTTCGACGACACCGCCCGTCGGTTCATCGCTGACTCCCTCAGGAACGACCGCCAGCTGAACATCATCGCCAACCAGCGCCAGAGCGGAGACGCCGAGGAGTACCTCAGCAAAGAGTCGGCGCAGCGCCACATGAATCCCGTTCCTGGCACTGCCGACGTGCTGTTCCTGGAGATCGACGTGGTGGACCCGTCCACCTTCAGCCAGGTCCTGCGCGTGCGCGGTGTCAACGTCGAAGGACACCGCGTGCTGCGCGCGGACAGCCCGGCAGTCCCCAACGCGATCGCTGCGGTCCTGCTCGCCCTGCGTGACGCCACCGGGCAACTGCCCCGCTGCCACTTCGAGTGGGCCGAGGGCAACCCGATCGGTCACCTGTTCCGCTACCTGCTGCTCGGGCGCGGTGACACCGCGCCGGTCGTGCGGGAGATCCTCCGGAAAGTCGAACCCGATTCGGCTCGAAGGCCAAGCGTCCACGTGGGCGGCTGAGCCGGAGACCGCCGTCAGAGGATGACCGGGTGCCTCAGCAGAGATGGTCGGTCCGTCCCACGACAGCGGCCATCGGGTGCTCCGGATCATCCGCAAGGGCGCCAACGGGACCACCGAGCCGCTGTCACCCCTCATCGTCCGGTTGCTCGAAGACGGCATCAGTGACCGCCCCACCGGCCCGATCTTTCTGCACCCCAACGGCGTCGACCGACTGGACTACCAGACCAGCTTCCGCCTCGTTCGCAGCCTGGCACGCAGACGCTACCTCAGTCCGGCATCGGGAACAGGTCGGCGAGCCACCCTTGCCAGCCCTGGACTACCGCGGGTGTTCGGTCGTGCGCGTCGGCTCCGTACAGCCAGAACCAGACACTGATCGCGGCTTGCCCGTCCGTGCCCTCGACCGCCACCACCGCGGTGCCCGGTCCCGGCTCGTGGATGCGCAGGGTCAACATCCGCGGCGCCGCGCGCTCCACGGTGCCGGCCAGTGCCGTCGGTGCGCCTGGCCCTGCCGCCACCTGATCGCCTTCGCAGGATGCGGCCGGGATCCCCAGCGCACCGGTGAGGGTGCCCCACGCCTCGTCGAGACCAACGGCGGCCGAGACCATCGGTTGCACGGCCAAGCCCACCTGCCCAGGAAAGAAGCGGCGGTGCAAGTCGAGGTTGTGCAGGAACATGCGCCAGCCCGCGTCCATGGCGTCAAACTGATCGTCCCACTCCTGCCCGGACCCGAAGCCGCTGTTCACCAGGCGCACCACGCAGGTGCTGCCGGCGCGGGCCTCGACCAGCCACTCGAATGCCATGCCTTCACCGGCGTCGCCACCGTCGAAGACGGCCCGGTGCGGCGGGTCCCAGATCCGCACCCGTCCCCGAACCGTCATCGACTCCCCCGGCCCGAACTGCTGAACCACCTCGCCGCCCTCGCGCTCCTCGACGGTGCTGGGCACAAACCAGCTGCCGATGCCGGGGCCGGTTGCGACCGTGGCCCAGACCTCCTCGGGCGTTCCCGGCACCTGCACCTCGAGCTCGATCGAACGGCTGCTAGCGGTCATGTCGCCTCCTTGGCGGCTGGTGCTGTGGGACCGGACTCATCCGGCGCGGGGCGGGGGTGGGCGAGCACGACCAGGCGCGACCAGCGCCCGCCCAATGTGCTCTCGTCGTGGTAGCGGGCGGCGAGGGTGGCCACCGACTCGGCGAGGTCGCGGGTGAAAGCCGCCCGCTCGCCCGCTGAGCGGAAGCGGATCTCGGTGTCGATCGACAGCGTGGGAAGCGTCTTGCCCGCAGCGTCGGCGCTCTTCCGCAGGCTGCCGACTTCGCGGATAGCCCTGGCGCCAAGGGCGAGCAGGTAGCCGGCCGAGAGTTCGTCCGCCGTGCGGGCAGGGTCGGCCGCGGCCGGCCCGAGGGCGTCGGGGGAGAGCACGTACCCCACCGCGGAGGCCTGCATGATCGCGCTCCGTGCAGCCGCGCCGGGCACGCGCCTCCACCAGGCCTACGAGCCCATAGGCCTCCAGAGCGCGGACGTGGTAGCGGAGTTTCTGACGGGGCAAGCCCAGTCGTGCTGCCAGCGTGGTCGCGGAGCCCGGCTCGACGAGCTCGGCGAACACCCGCGCCCGAGTGGGCTGCAGGGCCACCCCGGCCACCACCGGACTGTCGATCACGGCAACCTCTTGCATAGCTCCACCCTCCTAACGGACAAGAGATCTTGTCAATAGGAGTCAGCAAGCTCATGCGGGCACTCCGGATCAGGTGCGTCCCGGGGCACTCGCAGGACTGGGTCACCCACGGAAGGGACGTCTACTTTTCGAGCGATCGACCGGCGCATTGCTCGGAGATCGGCACGCCCGTCACAGTGGCGCGCGAGTGACCTCCCTCGCGGGTGGGTTCGCCGCACTCGGCGAGAGCGTCCACCGTGCTGAGCCGGATCAGCCTCGAGGCGTCGCCGATGGCGGCTTGAGACCCTACGACCGCACCTTCCTGCTGAACCCGAGCGGCAACTCGGACCCGAACGGCTCTGACATCCGGAAGGCGCAGACACCGCACAGCGAACCAGGGATCTGGTTCGGCATCCCGCAGCGGGAGCACCGACGGACCACCCCGACCCGCAGGGTTGCCGACATGCCGTTGAGCGCCTGGGCCCACGGCAGCGGCCTTACCCGGGACAGGGCCCCCTCGGGACAGAGCTCGACGCACTTGCCGCAGTCGATGCAGAGCGCCGGGTCGACAGAGAGCGCGAACTGCTGAAGCCGGTCGTTCGAGAAGGCTGCTGCCCCGACGACCGCCGACTGCTCGGCTGGGTCCGGTGCAGACGTGGATCTCCGGTGATGGGCCAGGTCGGTGACCGTCAACGTGAGGGCCTGGGTGGGGCAGGCGAGCACGCAGACCCCGTTGCCACAGCACTGCGCAGCCTCGAGCTGTGCGGCACCTGTGGCGATGCCGGCCAGCGCGGCTGGGACGGCGGCGCCGGCGAGCAGCTCGCGTACGACGGAATAGAGCCGGATGCCCGGGTGCTCCTCGAGGTCGCCAAGCGCCCCTTCGAGACCGACGAGTGCGCGACGGCTGACCGGCATGGCGCAGGCGTCCAGCACCGCCAGCAAGGGGGCAGTTGCGGCACGACGGCGCCACCGGCGGTGCTCGTGGCCGGCACCCGTCGCACGGTCTCCCAGAGGCGGTGCGCCCAGAGCGAGAACGGGCCGCACCACACCTACGGCCGCGGCGATCTTGGCTGCCCGGATCAACACCCGGCGCGCGGCCGGCGGGTCGGCGCAGCCGTCGAGCAGCCCGCTGACCCCGACCGCGCCGCCTGCCAGCACCTCGAGTATCGCTGCGGGGGGAGCGTCGGCCAGGCATCCCTCCAGGCGATAGACGACCTGCGGCTCGTCGTCGCAGGCAGTGCGCCAGGCGTCGAGGTTCTCGTGCTCGCGGCACGCCACCAGGACAGCCGTCGGCTCGGGCGCCGCGCCAAGCCAGCGCCGCAAGGCCAGCGTGTCCGCCGCCACCCTCATCCGACGAAGTCCCGCTCGAGTTCCCGCAGGATGCCCCGGGTCAGCAGGCCGACGCCCTGGTAGAACTGCGTCTGCGCGTGCGCCTGGACGTGGTCGAGGCACTCCTCCGCCCACAGCAACAGGTGCTGCTCGAGAAACTCGCGCAGCGCATCGCACGTCTCCGTCACCGACGGGCCGTCGCCACGCTCGGCAGCGTCGAGTGCCCGCAGGCACAGATGGGAGACGAAGAAAAACTCCAGGCCGATGTGGTCGTCCGGCTCGCGCCCCTCGGCGGGCGCCCGAAGTCCACATCGGCGATAGGCCTGGCGCACAGCCAGCGTCTGGCTGCCAAAGGTCAGGTGCTCGTCGTTGAGATAGACCGACTCGTAAGGACAGGCCAGCATGTTCTCGGGCCCGAGGAACAGGCTGCGATGGTCGGCATGCATCTCCAGCATGGATTCGGCGCCTTCGGACAACGACGCGGCCAACGTCGCGACTCCGGCCGGGTTCGGGACTGCGCGCAGCGGCCATTCCTGCAAGACACCAGGTGCCGCGAGCTGCACGAGCAACGGGCCGTCCGGTGACTCGAGCAGGAGCCGTGAGACGAAGGCGGTCGCGGCGGCAAAAGCATCTAGCCGTTCGAGCAGGACATCGCTTGCCGGTTGGGCGACCCAGTCCAACAAGCCTGTCACAACCCGATTCGGACCATGCTGGCGTAGAACAGCATGCGTCCGATGACCTCACCGACGAGGATCAGCGAGAACGCGCTCATGGCGACCCCGACCACCGCGCGATGACCGACCTTGCCGCGGGACAGTTGAGCCAGGAAGATCCCCAGTATGGCGAGCCCGGCGAAGGTGAGAATGGCCTGGGCAAGGGAAAACCCGCCGTGGGTGTTGGTGAGGATGTCCACCGACTCCCTGGCCGCCGGGGTCTGGTTGTTGGCAAGGCCGCTGAGATAGCTCTGCTGCACCACGAACTTCACGCCGAGCATGACGACGCACCCGACGGCGATGCCGCGCAGCGAGTTGAGAATGAGCAGCGCCGAAGCGGCGTCCTCACCACCTCGGCGAGTGCGGACCAGCGAAGCGACCACGAGCGCCGCTCCGACGGCCAGTGACCCGAGCAGGAAGGTCGTCGTGTAGAAGCGAACCATCGTGTACGAGGTGTCCCAGGCCGGGACAGTGCGCAGCGTGTAGACCCGCCCGATGCAGAAGACGAGGACCAGGCCGCTGATCGCGACGACGATTGCCAGCGCCTGACGCGCCCGTGCCGGCAGCCATTTCCGCGACTGGCATAGCGCGAAAGCCCCCCCGAGCGCGGCGAAGACGAGTCCGGCGAGGATCTCGCGGCTGAGCCACGAGGAGTCCAGGTGCCGCAAGGCATTTGCCGCGCGCATCGGGCTGCCGAGGTGGAAAGCGGAAGCGATCAAGCCGAGCACAAGGATCGGCCCGATGGCATAGAGCGCCGGGTCGCTGACCCGGTCCATGGTTGCTGCGTTGGTCCTGGCATAGGCAAGGTGGATCAGCCCGAGCACGACGAACGATCCGGCGGACATCTGCGCGAGAATGGTGAAGATCACCAGCGGGGTCTCGGTCAGCATGGTCAGATCTCCCTCGGGTTCGCGATGGCGCCGGTGCCACGCCCCGAAGCCTGGGCATCCTTGTGCGGCCTGATGACGAGGTTGGGACGGGTGATGTTCGGGTCTGGCAACGGCTCCAGGCCGTTCTCGGTGCCGTACTTCCGGCGTAGGTCTTCAACTTCGCCATAGTCGAGTACGCGCGAGGGGCAGGCGGCGACACACGCCGGTGCACGGTCTTGGGCCAGGAAGTCGGCGCAGAAGTCGCACTTGGTCATGACGCCCAAGGCGGCATTGAACTGCGGCGCGCTATAGGGGCAGGCCATCTCACAGTAGCGGCAGCCGATGCAGACCTTCGGGTCGATCGAGACGATCCCGTTGTCGCCCTTGTGCATCGCCTGGGTTGGGCAGACCTCGACGCAGATCGGGTCCTCGCAGTGGCTGCAGGAGATCGAGGTGTAGTAGCTGAACACGTTGGCGCGGAAGGTGCCGTCGGACTCGTTCCGCTCGGTCGAACCACCCGCGTACTCCGCGACGCGGCGCCACTTCACCCCGACCGGCAGGTCGTGCTTGTCGTTGCACGCGGTCTGGCAGGCCTTGCACCCCGTGCAGTTGGCCTGGTCGATGTAGAACCCGAGCTGTTTGAAGGTCGTCATGGATCTTCCTCAGACCTTCTCGATCTGGACCAGGTTGGAGTGTTGGCCGTTGGCTTTGGCGTACGACGTGGGGTGCAAGCTGGTGAGCACATTGATCGAGCCCCCACGGTCGAGCCCACCGGGATTGTCCGGGGTGTACCAGGCCCCGTTGGGCACCGAGATCACTCCTGGTGCGATGCGCTTGGTGACGTGCGCCGGCAGCGCCATGGCGCCCCGGGCGTTGAATACCTTGACGGTGTCACCGTCCTTGATGCCGCGGGTCGATGCATCGATCTCGCTGACCCATGCCGTCTGGGGATGAGCTTCCTTCAGCCATGGCGAGTTGCCATAGCTGGAGTGCGTGCGGCCCTTGAAGTGGTGCGCGATGCACTGCAGCGGGAAGCGTTCCTGCAGCGGGTCCCCGGGCATCTCACGGGTGGCGACGTACTCGGGCGTCGGCGTGATGACGTTGCCCTTTTCCATCGGCCAGTCAAGCGACATCGCATAGAGGTTGCTCGAGAAGATCTCAATCTTGCCCGAGGGAGTCGGCAGCGGGAACTTGGCCGGGTTGTCGCGGAACTCCTTGAGGGCGATGACCGGGTCGAGCTTTGTCTTGTAGATGCCCTGCTTGCGGAACGCTTCGAAGGTCGGCAGACCGGGGACCGCCTTGCGCGACTCGTCGACCAACCAGCGGATCCAGTCTTCCTGGCTGCGGCCCTCAGTGAAGGTGTCCTTCACCCCGAGCTTGTCGGCGATGCCGGTGAGCTGCTCGTAGACCGGCATGCTGTCGTACATCGGCTCGATGGCCTTGTCGGCAAAGATCGCGTAGCCGAGGTTGCCCGCGCTCTGCTGGGCGGACAGGTCTACCTGCTCGGCTGTGGTGACATCCGGAAGGATGATGTCGGCGTAGCGTGCCGACACGGTCATCTGGTTGTCGATGCAGACGATCATCTCGCACTTGGTGTCGTCGGAGAGGATCTTGACGGTCTCGTTGATGTCACCGTGCTGGTTGACCAGCGCGTTGGACCCATAGAGCCAGATGAACTTGATGTTGCTGTTCAGTGTGACGTCATTCGTGACGTTGGCGTTGCTGTTGGTGTTCAAGCTGTCGCGGATGCCTTCCCTGTAGGTCATCCCCTTGCCCCGAACGATGGCCTCGGTCCAGCGGAAGAACGGCAAAACCGGGCGCACCGGGTTCTTCAGCACGGGGAACGCTGCCATCGGCAGCGCCGCATACCCCTCACGGCAGCCGGTGCCGCCGCCGGAGATGCCTACGGCACCGATCATGTTCGCCAGGAGCATCGGTGCACGGGCCTGGTTCTCGCCGTTGGAGTGGCGTTGGATGCCCCAGCCCTGGGTGATGGCCACCGGCTTGGTCGTGGCGATCTCTCGGGCGAGGCGACGGATGTCATCGGCCGGGACGCCGGTGATCCGGGACGCCCACTCGGGCGTCTTCTCGGTCCTGTCCTTGCCCTTTCCCAGCACATAGCTCTGGTAGGACAGATCGGCCGGCACGCCCTTGGGCATCTGTGCCTCATTGAAGCCGCTGCAGTAGGTGTCGAGGAAGTCGTGGTCGAGCAGGTCCTCGGAGATCATGACGTGGGCAAAGCCGGCGACCAGGGCGGCGTCGGTTCCGGGACGCAGCGGCACCCACTCGTCGGCAAGGTTCATTGCCGTGTCCGAATAGCGCGGGTCGAAGACGATGACCCGGTGGCCGGAGAGCCGTTTGGCGGTCTGGGTCACGAAGACCTCGCCGCCACCGCTCATCCGCGTCTCGTGCGGGTTGTTGCCGAACAGCAGTACGAGCCGCGAGTTCACGGTGTCGTCGTTGCTGTTGGACGTCGCCCACGCGCCGTAGTGAAAGTCGACGGCTGTCTCGATGTTGGCTGCGCTGTAGTCGTTGTACTGGTTCAGGGAACCGCCGATGCAGTTCATCAGCCGCGCGATCGCGGAGCCGGACGGCGGCCAGCTGGTCGCGAGGGTTGCCCCAAGGACTCCGGTGCCGTAGTTGATGTAGATGGACTCGTTGCCGTGCTTGTCGATCAGCCGGGTAAGGGTCTTCGCGATCGTGGTGAAGGCCTCGTCCCAGCTGATCTCCTCCCACTTCCCGGAGCCGCGCGGGCCGACCCGCTTCATCGGCGTCTTCAGCCGCTCGGCGCTGTAGATCCGCTGGCGGATGGACCGTCCGCGCACGCACGCGAGGATCGTCTGCGTGCCCAGGTTGTCGTCGCCGGTGTTGTCCGGGTCGACCCGCACGATCGTTCCGTCGACGACCGCGAGTCGCACGGGACAGCGGCTGCCACAGTTGACGTTGCAAGCGCTCCAGACCATCTTCTCCTTGCCGACCAGCACCCCGGCGTCGGCCGAAGGGACCAGGGACTGCAGCCCCCAGGCTCCGGCACCCAGCACGCCCGTAGCCCCGCCCGCGACGGCACTCCAGCGCAACACGTTGCGCCGCGTGACCCGGTGCGATCCAACGGTGCGTACTGCGTCGGGCGCGGCTGAGCCACGGTCGTGATGCGTCATGGTTCACAGGGAACCACGGCTCACTCCGGCTCGACAGAGCCGTAGGTCCTGGCCGAAAGGCCTTAGTGCCCTGCGGGGAACACCTCGCGCATCCAGCCGAGTGCCGCGATGGCGCTGGGGAATCCGCGGGTCGAGATGGCCATCAAGGCGACCTGTTCCAGCTCCGCCCGAGAAGCCCCCGCCGAAAGCGCCTGGCGGGTGGCCGAACGCACCGCGCCGTCGGAGACCGCGCCGACGGCGAGCCCCACCTTGACCAGCCGGCGCGTCCGTTCGTCCAACGGCCCCGCGGCGGCCACGCTTTCCCCGAGGGCGTCCTGAGCCTGCGCGACGGCGGGGTGGTCCGCCCGGAAACTCTGGTAGATGTCCGGAAGATGATCAGTCATGCGAGCGCCTCTCGAGACCGGTTGCGGGCGGCGGTAAGCGCGAGGATCGCGGTGTAGCGCGGCCTACGGCGAGCCACGATACCCGCCGAAATCGGCAAACCACCACCCAGGTCGCAACGGCGGGACGAAGGCTCGGCACCGGCTACCAACCCGCCAGGGTGACGGCCGCATGAACGTGGTCCCGCAGCCCCACGCTCGTACCGTCCGTCGTGATCACCAGGTCCGCGCCACTCAAGGCAAGACGTGCGGTGAGACCGGGCAGCCGATCGGGAAGCATCACGACCGATGGCGGCGCGGCCCGGAACGCAACGAGCCAGGCGGGCAGCTGCGGCCCAAGCGCATCGCGGGTGGGGCCCGGTGCGGGCGGTCCGCTGCTCATCAGCTCATCGCCGATGATGAACATGTCGACGGTCGCCGGCGGCGTCACCAGGAGGTGTCGTGCCCGGCGGCGGCGACCAGTCCCACGGCCGGAGGCGTCACGAGGACACGGACTGGCCCCAGCACGTCGCCGCACCGGGCCTCCTCTCCCGCTCGGCGGACATGTGCACCTGCCACTGCCGCCTCGGCCGTGGGCCGAGCGCGCGGATCGCATTTTTCGCCGGGCTCGTCGGCTGCTCGACGTGATCTACGACGAGGAGAAGGGCTATTAGGAGCCGCGCCTTGGCACGAGGGCCACCCTCAGTTCCCCAAGTCCTAGGAGGCCGACGTCGCCACGATGAACATCTGGGGTCCTGTCCCACCCGGCGGCATGAGCGGCAACCACGGAACCAAGTGCATACACCTAGGCCGCGATCCGCTGTCCGGACGGTGTGGACTGGTCCCAACTGGTGACCACCGATCCGCCCCAAGTCAGGCGCTGGGGAATTGCCGATGTCCGGTCCGGACGACAGTTGCCGTTGTGTCGTCAGTCGGGGCAGCCCGGTGGCGGCGCAGGACAGGCGTTGGCGAAGAGTTGCAAGGCGGCGGTGAAGGCAGGCAGATCAGCGGCTTCGACATGGTCGAACACGTGCCGGCGCACGCTGGCCAGGTGTGTCGGCCAAGCCTCGCGGAGCCGTTCGAGCCCGGCGTCGGTGAGTACGGCGTGCCAGCCGCGGCCGTCATCGGCGGACCGCTCGCGCCGCACCAGGCTGAGCCCCTCCAAGCGATCGACGATCCGGGTCATGCCACTGAACGAGAGGGCCGCCGTGGCCGCGAGGTCCGTCATCCGCCGCCGCCGCCCGGGCGACTCGGACAGGTGCGCCAGCGTGAAGTATTCGTTCAAGGTCATCCGTTGATCGCGCAGGAGGTCTGCCTCGAAGGCTCGCGGGACGGTCAGCGATGCCCGGGCGAAGGCGCGCAGGAAGGCCTCCTCGTCGCCGTTCAGCGGAACGAGCGGTTCGTGGGGCTCGGTGTGCACGTGACCTACGGTACTTGCTTGACGAAGTACTTGACGTCCGGTAATAGTTGGTTCGCGTTGCAAGTAACTACTCTCCTGGAGGCACCATGATCCGGATCGGCATCATTCTTGGCAGCACCCGCCCCAACCGCAACGGTGAGCAGGTCGCGACGTGGGTGCTGGACATCGCCTCGCGTCGGGACGACGCGGAGTTCGAACTCGTCGACTTGCGCGACCACCCGCTGCCGCACCTGGACGAGCCGGTCCCGCCCGCGTTCGGCCAGTACCAGAACGAGCACACCAAGCAGTGGGCCCAGAAGATCGCCTCGTTCGACGGGTTCGTCATGGTGACCCCGGAGTACAACCACAGCACGTCCGGGGTGCTGAAGAACGCCATCGACTACCTCTACGCCGAGTGGAACAACAAGGCCGTCGGCTTCGTCGCCTACGGCTCCGTCGGCGGCGCCCGGGCCGTGGAACACCTACGGCTGATCGCCGGCGAACTGCAGATGGCTGACGTGCGCCAGCAGGTGGCGTTGTCGCTGATGACCGAGTTCGAGAACTTCAAGACCTTCAAGCCGGGCGACTACAACCTGGCCGCAGTCGACACCTTGCTCGATCAGGTCGTCGCCTGGAGCAATGCACTCGCGCCGCTCCGCGCCGCCGCCATCGCCACCTGAGCTGAGCGATCCCACGACGTACGCGTTTGTGGGGAACATGGGTGACCCATCGGGTCGGCCTGCTGACGGAGTGGCTCGCCACGGTTGCCACCGATGTGGTATCCGTAGCGTGGCTCTCGCTGGACGAGCGCGACAACGACCCGACGCTGTACTGGACCTACGTCGTCGCCGCGCTGCAGACAGCCGCACACGGTGTCGGGGCCGGCGAAGTTGCACCTGGTGCTGGCCACCGGAGCCGACCCACGGCTAGCGGACAGCCGCCCCCGCTACGTCCGACGACTTCAGGCGCCCACCCGCAGAGCCGCAACCAGCAGAGCCGAACACCACAACCCGGTCACGCAGACCTTGGTCGAGCCGCTGAGCGAACGCGAGCTCGACGTACTCAGGCTGCTTGGCAGTGACCTGGTCGGCCCCGACATCGCCCGCGAGCGCCTGCCTTCTGCCTGACGTTGCGGCCCGGCGCGTCGACCGTGCCCTTCGCGGACCGAGTCATGCTGGCGACGTTGAGGTGTTCCACGCGGATCAAACTGGGGCTGGCCGCAGCGATCGCCATCGACTACAGTCGTCCGGATGATCCTGGTGCCGGCGACGATGGCGCTGCTGGGCCGGCCAACTGGTGGCTGCCGGGAGGCCCACCATGGCTGACCCCCCCTACGCGAATCCGAAGTTCGCGCAGGCCTACCTGCGCATCGCCGCGAAAGCCGAGGACCGCGGCGTTCGCGAACACCGCCGGCGACTGCTCGAAGGGCTGGCCGGTGAGGTCTGCGAGGTCGGCGTCGGTCAGGGCTTGAACTTTGCCCACTACCCCGCCACGGTGACCCGGCTACTGGCCGTCGAGCCAGAGCCGACACTGCGCCAGCATGCCCAAGCGGTCGCCGGCAGTGCATTAGTCGTCATCAAGGTCGTGGACGGCTCCGCCGACGCGCTCCCCCTAGACGACGCCTCCTGCGACGCCGACGTCACCGCACTGGTGCTGTGCTCGGTCCCCGACCAGGCCGCCGCCCTGGCCGAAGCCCACCGCGTCCTGCGCCCCGGCGGCGAGCTGCGGTTCTACGAACACGTGCGTTCGACGTTCCGGCTGGTCGCCGCCGGTGAGGACCTGATCGCCCCGCTGTGGTCACGTTTCGCCGGCGGCTGCCACCCCAACCGCGACAGCGTCGCCGCCATCGCCGCGGCGGGGTTCACCATCACCTCGACGGACCGCTTCGGGTTCAGCCCGCAGCGCTTCGTTCCGCAGACCGCGCACGTCCTGGGTCGCGCCATCCGCAGCTAGGTCGAGCGCCGGCGACGTTGCGTCCAGCACCAGCGGCCCGTCTGCTGCCTGACTCCCCCAGAGCCAGGTGAAAGGGCCGGCCGGAATCCGGTGGCGCAAGGCGGCTGCAACTGGTCCGATGGGGCATGGTTCCCCACGTCGTACATCCTCCCAAGGCTCGTCCCGGTGACCGGGTGGCCGTCGTGTCGCCGTCGTTCGCTGCTCCCGGGGCCGCGCCGGCGGTCCACGAACAGGCGATGCGGCGCCTCACCGAAGTCACGGGGCTCATCCCGGTGGAGTACCCGACGACCCGCCAGGTCGGCGCCAGCCCCCAGGACCGCGCTGCTGACCTGAACGCGGCCTACGCCGATCCGGCGATTCGTGCCGTCCTCGCGACGATCGGCGGGGAGGATCAGATCACCGTCGTGCCTCATCTCGATCCCGAGCTCGTGCGGTCCGACCCCAAGCCGTTCCTGGGTTACAGCGACAACACCAACATCCTGTCGTGGCTGTGGAGCCAGGGTGTCGCCGGGTTCTACGGCGGTTCGACTCAGGTCCAGCTCGGCCCCGGCCCGGCGGTCGATCCGTGTCACCTCGCGGCAGTGCGAGCGGCCCTGCTGACCGGAGAGCGGCTCGAGGTCACCGACCCGGGCGAGTCCGAGGACATGGGCAAGGACTGGGCCGACCCCGCGGCGCTGACCGACTACGGCGACCGGGAGCCGACCGAGCCGTGGACCTGGGCTGGTCCAGCCCACACTGTGACCGGCCGGACGTGGGGCGGCTGCATCGAGGTTGTCCAGCAGATCCTTGCAGCGGGGCGCTTCCCATCGGACCCGGCTGTGCTGGACGGCGGGGTGCTGCTCCTCGAGACGAGCGAGGAGATCATCCCGTCGCGTGAGTTCGGCTGGATCCTGCGATCCCTCGGCGAGCGGGGGCTGCTCGCGGCCGTCGCCGCTGTGCTCGTCGCGCGCCCCCCTGGGTCCAGCTTCGAGAAGCTGGCCGACTCGCCGCAGCGGGCTGCTCACCGAGCCGAGCAGCGCGACGTCGCGACCGACCTGATCGCCCGCTACAACAACGACGCCGTCGTCTGCGTCGGCGTGCCGTTCGGGCACACGCGACCGCAGTGGATCCTGCCGTACGGCGGTGAGGTCACTGTGGACGGAGCGCAGCGCAAGGTCTGGGCCGACTACGGCTGAGACCTGCCGCTGAGACTGAGACCTGCCGCTGACACCTATTCGGGCAGCAGGTCGGTGCTCCAACGGACCGACCCATCGACGCCGCGCAGCCGCACTGACATGACCTCTGACGGTCCGTCGATGGCGACCTCGCCGAAGTACTGAAAACCCTCGGCCGGCGAGGTGTTCGGTCGGGGCGGGGCCTCCACGAAGACCGGCTGCGGACCGAATGTGCCGTCGAGGACGTTGGGGCCGAAGGCACCCGCGTTGAGCGGGCCGCTGACGAACTCCCAGAACGGGTCGAAGTCGGTGAAGGCAGCCCGGGACGGGTCGTAGCGATGGGCGGCGGTGTAGTGCACGTCCGCGGTGAGCCACACCGTGTTGCGCACCTCGTGGCGCTTGATAGCCGACAGGACGCGGGCGATCTGCAGCTCGCGGCCCAACGGGCTGCCCGGGTCACCCTGGGCGATCGCCTCGATGTTGACCGGCCCGTCGGGCACGACGAGACCCAACGGCATGTCCGAAGCAATCACCTTCCACGTCGCCCGCGACGCGGACAGCTCGGAGATCAGCCAACGCGTCTGCTCCTCGCCCAGGATTCCTTGCTCGTCAACGGCCTGGCGATCCGTGCTGTTCTGGTTGCGGTAGGTGCGCATGTCCAGCACGAACAGATCCAGCAACGGGCCGTAGGACAGGGTGCGGTAGACGCGGCCGGTCGGGTCGAACAGCGGTGCGATCGGGACGTATTCATGGAAGGCCTGGGCGGCGCGGGCCGCGAGCACGTCGACGTTGGTCTCGGTGTATCTCGGGTCGGTGAGCACCTGTCCGGGGAACCAGTTGTTGCGCACCTCGTGGTCGTCCCACTGATTCACCTGCGCGGTCTCGCCAAGAAAGGCACGCCAGTTGTCGGCCAGCAGGTTGTAGCGGAACTGTCCGCGGAACTCGTCCAGCGTCTCGGCGACCTTGGACTTCTCCGGGGTCACCAGGTTGCGCCACGTTCGGCCGTCGGGAAGCGGCACGGTCGCGACGATGGGGCCGTCGGCGTACACGGTGTCCCCCGAGCAGAGGAAGAAGTCTGGGCGCACGGCGCGCATCGCGTCCGCGATGCGGAAGCCGCCGAAGTCGGGGTTCACCCCCCAACCCTGGCCGGCGATGTCACCCGACCAGACAAAGGACACGTCGCGGCGGCGCCGGGGCGCCGTCCGCAGGTGACCCTCGACCGGCTCGCTGCGCCGACGGTCGCGATCCGGGTCGCTGAAACTGATCCGATAGGTCACCTCGCGCCCGGCCGGCAGCCCGCGCAGGCGGACCTTGCCGGTGAAGTCGGTGTCCGGAGTGACCACCGGGCCGCGGATCAGCAACCGGTCCCCCTCCGCCTCGGCGGCCTCGACCTCGACCCACATCCGGGCGGTCCGGTCGGCGCGAGCCCAGACCACACCCGAAGACGCGGTCACGTCCCCGCTCTGCACGCCGTGGGTCACCGCGGGCCGACCCGACAGAGCCAGGCCGGTGGCGGCGGACGCGGTGCGTCCTCCCACCAGTCCGGGGGCGGCCAAGCCGCCGCCGACGGCAAGCCCGGCGCGCAGCAACGTACGTCGACCAACCCGCAGTCCGGTCGTGCGCCATGGCGCGGCCGACGGTTGCGGATCTGTGTCTTGAGGGTTCACCTGGACCTCCGAAGGCGATCAGTTGCGCGCCACCCTCGCCGACGATTTCGACCACGGCATGAACGTCACACGCAGGGCAGGTGAACAGATCGCCCGTTCAATCGACCCCCGCCTGCGGCACACTGGCTTGCGTGGACACCGTTCAGGAGTTGATGGGGCGCTACCGCGGCGCGTTCGAGCGCGCCGATGTCGATGCCCTCGTCGACTGCTTCGCGTTCCCGGTGCAGATCGTGACCGTGACGCAGGACGGGGCCTCGATCTCCATCGCGGACGCCGGAGACTGGCCGGGTGTGCTCGCGCGACTCCTCGGCGCCTACCGTCGGCTGGGCGTGGCTTCGATCGTCCTGCAGGAGATGGAGCTACACGAGCCGATAGGCGCCGTCGCCGTCGTCCGCGTGCGATGGGCGCTCGAGCGGGCGGACGGCGGAGCGGTCTACGACTTCACCGGCACATACACCGTGGCCAGCATGGACGGCCGGCACCGGATCGTCGCTCTCGCGCACGACGAGTTACCCAAGATGCGGGCCGCTCTCGCCAGGGCCTGAAACCCAGACGTGTCCGAGTCGACCGGCAACATGGTGATCAGCGGTGCGTCCGACAGGTGAGATTCGTCCACGCAGCAAGGCGAAAGTGCGCCTTACGAGGTGTCGGCACCTGCGTCGGCTGTCTTTCGCCTCGGTCGGCGACGTCCACCGACCCGGCCACGGTTCGCCAGCCGGGGCCACCAGCGGGATGAGCGACCAAACGGCCGTTCGCGAGCGGGCGCCCCTGCGAGTTGCAGGGGCGCTGTTGACCACGTCCAGGCCGGGCCACGCGAACAGTTTCGTCGCGTGGCGAGCACATCCATCACCGCTGGGATCTGAGCGATCGCGAAGATCGCCGTGATCAGCACGTACGGCGCGTATGCCGTCACGACCTGGCTGCGGCCGTCGATGTCTTGGCCAACGGGGCTGGCCGAACGCCCCGAAGCAGAACGCCACGATAATCGCCTGGATCCGCTGGTCCGGGCTGAACGTGCCCACACTTCGTCTCTGCACGAGAGACCAACGGCCCGCTCCGAACGGGCCCAGGTCCCACCGTTCACGCCGCGGTAGGTTCGTGCGGGTCTTTGCTACCAGGACGGACAAGGCCACCAGGACGGACAAGGGGAACAGTGCATTTCGTCGATGCGGTAGAGCTCGTGGGCAAGGGCATCGATACCGTCGGCGTCGCGATCATGGTGGCGGGAGCGGTTCTCGCCGCGGGGGCGGCTGGGCGAGATCTCCACCTCCGGCGGCCTTCGGTCTATCGCCGGTTCAGGCGCCAGTTGGGCCGCTCGATCCTGTTGGGGCTGGAACTGCTGGTGGCCGCCGACATCATCAGGACGGTCGCGGTGACGCCGACGTTGGACGGTGTGCTCGTGCTCGCCATCGTGGTGCTGATCCGCACGTTCCTGAGCTTCTCCCTCGAGCTGGAGATAACCGGACGTTGGCCCTGGCAAGCCACCGAAGCTGGGACCGAAGAACCTGGCTGACCGGGAAGCGGTTGGGCGTCCCTCGCCACAGGACCATCGGCCGAGGGACGACGGGACCTCGGACCCTGTCGGCGCTCTTCCCGGTAGAGCAGGCTCTGGGACGGCGGCTTGTGGATCTTCGCCCGCGTGCTGCTCACGCTCGGGCTGAACTGCACTCCGGCGACGGGGACGTGCAAAGTGGCCTTGTCGCGGCTCCGGCTTCGAGTTGCGACCGAAATCATGAGGAGGATCGGATGGTATGGCACGAGGATGCAGCGTGTCGGGACAAGGATCCGGAGTTGTTCTTTCCGGTCGGCACGACGGAACCGGCGATCGCGCAAATCCGGGCGGCCAAGGCGGTGTGCGCGACCTGCACAGTCCAAGACCCTTGCCTGCACTGGTCGCTCCGCGGCGGCCTGGATGCGGGCGTCTGGGGTGGCCTGGATGAGAACGAGCGCCGCTCGCTCAAGCGCCGGACAGCCCGAGCGCAGGCCCGCGAGAACGACCGGGAGAACGACTGCGAGAACCGCGAGATCGTTGGCGCCGGAGCGGGTCCTGACCGTCGACGCGCCCGAACGGACGGGCTCGCGAGCTGACCGTGGGGAAAGCAGAGACCAGGCGGGCTCAGCTCTGAACCAAGCGTGCGTGGGGTCGCGTTGCCTCCGGCAAGACCTCGCTGCGTCCGCGTTCTCGCACTAGGTCTTCGACGGTTCAGCGCAGCCGGAACAGGACCTCGCCGGCCTGCGGCACCACCAAGGTGTCGGGGTCGGCGTCGAACACCGCCAGATCCACCGAGGCCGGGTCGAGGTAGTCGAGGTTTGCCGCCCGGACCACGTCTTCCGGGATGCCGGTCGCCAGGGTCACGGTGAGGCGGCACCGCTCGCCTCGGTCCCCGTCGTATGTTCCGGCGCCGCGCAGGTGAGTGGAGTGCGCGAGCACCCCCCAGTGGAGATCCTTGAACCGGTCCCACTGCTTCACGAAGTAGTCACGGCAGTGGTAGCCGATCTCGTTGATCTCCGGATGCATGGCGGCAATCTGGGTGATGTGCGGGGCGTAGAGGATCACCTCGCCGCCGTCGGCGACGACCGGCTCCAGCTTGTAGAAGCCCTTGGCGGCGGTCCAGATGTCGTCGTAGCGCGCCGGGATCACCGAGAGAACTCGTTGCACCGGCTCGTTGAGGTAGCGCACATGGGTCTGCGCCGACACGTCCGCGGCGGCGGCCCACGCGGCCTGCGGGTCGCCGAAGGACACCGAGTGCAGTGCTGCGGTGCCCGACTCGACCACAACGCAGAGGGCCAGCTGCTCCGTGGGGATCAGCAACGCGGCCTCGTCGATCAGGGCGCGGACAGGGGTGATGCCGGGCGTGCCGATGATGTTTGCGCTGCCGATCAGCGCGCCGAGCCAGTGCGAGATGTCGATCACCTCCTGACCGGCCACCCCCGGAAAGAAGTACTTGTTCCCGCCGGAGAAACCCACCACCTCGTGCGGGAAGACCGGCCCGACCACCAGTGCGAGATCGTGCTCGACGATCGCCCGGTTCAGCCGTACGTCGACGCCCACCCGGAGGCGGCCGCCGGAGAGCTCGGCGATGCGCTGCGCCGGGATCCGGCCCACAGACACGAATGTCTGCGGGTCCCACCACTCATGGTTGCGCACGTCCATGCCGGGATAGGTGGCCGCGAGGTCCCCGTCCGGGGCACCCAGGTGGGTCCACAGCTGGGTGCCTTCCATCGCCGCGTGCGTGCCCAGGGCCACCAGCGCGGTCATCCGCGACACCCGTCCCGCCAGTGCGCCGTGCACGGCGGTCAGCAGCAACGGCAGCGGGCAGCTTCGCGTCCCATCGGGGATCACCAGGCAGATGCTGCGCCCGTCGAGGTCAACGGCGGCGAGCTGGTCACGGACGAAGGCTGCCACCTCCCGCTCGGACAGCCGTTGACCCGCTCCGCCGAGGTGGGCGACCGGACGTGTGGGGGCTCCCCGCGTTCCGGTCATGAGTGCACCCTGCCCCCGGTCCGCGTTGCCCGCAACCTGCTGCCGGCGGCACCATCGGGGCCATGGCCCCGTCGTCAGCTGTGTTGCGGCCCCATCCCGATCGCCTCCTGCCGCCAGACCCCGCGACCCGGAGCATCGCCCGCCGGCTCTACGAAGCCGTCGCGAACCTGCCGATCATCTCGCCGCACGGGCACGTGGACCCGCTTCTGCTGGCCGAGGACGAGCCGTTCGCGGATCCGGCCACCTTGCTGGTCACCCCCGACCACTACGTCACCCGGCTGCTACACGCCGCGGGGGTCCAGCTCGCGGACCTCGGAGTCGGGCATGGTCCGCTCACCGAGACCCAGTCCCGGCGGGCCTGGCGCCTTCTGTGCGAGCACTGGTCCTCGTTCGCTGGCACCCCGGTTCGCTACTGGCTGGAGTCCGAGCTCACCGCAATCTTCGACGTCACCCAGCGGCCGTCGGCCGAGACAGCTGACGGCAGCTACGACCAGATCGCGGGGTGCCTGGCCAGGGACGAGTTCCGGCCGCGCGCGCTGTTCGCGCGGTTCGGCATCGACGTACTCGCCACGACCGACGACCCGGCCGACACCCTTTCGGCGCACCGCCGGCTCACCGCGGACCCGACGTGGACCGCCCGAGTCGTCCCCACCTTTCGCCCGGACCGCTACCTCGAGCCGGCCGGCCCCGGGTGGGTGAAGGCGGTCGGGCACCTCGGCGAGGTCGCCGAGGTGGACACCGGCGCTTACGCCGGCTACCTGCGCGCCCTGGAGGCGCGCCGGGCCTACTTCCTCGAGCACGGTGCGGTGTCGTCGGACCACAGTCACCTCGACGTGCGCGCCGAGCCGCTGGAGCACGCCGACGCGTCGCGCATCTACGCCGCCGCCTTGCGCGGCGAGGTGACCCCCTGCGACGCCACCGCCTTCCGACGCCACATGGTCTTCCAGATGGCCCGCATGTCCGCCGAGGACGGGCTGGTCATGACCCTGCACCCCGGCGTGCACCGCAACCACCACGGCCCGACGTTGCGGGCCTACGGCGCCGACCGAGGCGCCGACATCCCGGTGCGGGTCGACTACACTCGGGCTTTGCAGCCGCTGCTGGACCGGTTCGGGACCGCACCGGGGTTCCACCTGATCCTGTTCACCCTGGACGAGACGGCGTTCGCCCGCGAGATCGCCCCGCTGGCCGGGTTCTACCCCTCGGTCTACGCCGGCGCCCCGTGGTGGTTCCTGGACGCGCCGGACGCGATCAGCCGCTTCCGGTCCGCCGTCACCGAGACCGCCGGGTTCTCCCGAACCAGCGGGTTCATCGACGACACCCGCGCCTTCTGCTCGATCCCAGTCCGCCACGACATGGCCCGCCGCCTCGACAGCGGCTACCTCGCCCGGCTCGTCGCCGAGCACCGGCTCGACGAGGACGAGGCGCACCAGATTGCTGTCGACCTGGTGACCGTCAACCCCCGCACGGCGTTCAAGTTATGACCGCGACATCGTCCGCCGGCCCGACCGGACGCCGCCTGTCGAGATCGGCCGGCGACGGCCGGGCGGCAGCACCCGTGCGCATCGTGCACCTGGGGTTGGGCAACTTCGCCCGGGCCCACCAGGCTTGGTACACCGAGCACGCACCCGACGCCGGGGACTGGGGCATCGCGGCCTTCACCGGCCGCACCGCGGGCCTCGCCGACGCGATGAAACCCCAGGACGGGCTCTACACGCTGGTCACCCGTACGTCGGGCGGCGACCGGTGCGAGGTGGTTTCCAGCATCTCGGCCGTGCATCCCGCGGCGGATCACGAGGCGTGGCTGGGATATCTGTCCTCGCGCGACGTGGCCGTCATCACGCTGACGGTGACCGAGGCCGGCTACCTGCGGGCCGCCGGGGATGGGCTAGACGTGCACGACGCGGGGATCAGCGCGGATCTCGCGGCGTTGCGGGTCGATCCCGCGGCCCTGGCACGGACCGCGCCGGGCCGACTCGTCGCGGGCCTGCTCGCCCGCCGCGCCGCCGAGGCGGGGCCGCTGGCCGTCGTACCGTGTGACAACCTGCCGGACAACGGCGCGGTCGTGGCGCGGGTGGTCCTGGAGATGGCCGGGCTGGTCGACCCGTCCCTGCCGGAGTGGATCACCCGGAACGTGTCGTGGGTGACCACGATGGTCGATCGGATCACCCCCGAGCCGACGTCCGAGGACCGGGACAGCGTCCTGACTGCGACGGGCGTGTCCGACCCCGCTGCGGTCGTCACCGAGGCGTTCACCGAGTGGGTCCTGCGCGGGTCGTTCCCGGCCGGGCGGCCGGCCTGGGAGCAGGCCGGCGCGCGGATCGTTGCCGAGATCGAGCCGTTCGAGCAGCGCAAGCTGTGGCTGCTAAACGGAGCCCACTCGCTCCTCGCCTATGCCGGCAGCATCCGCAGCCACGTCACGGTCGCCGACGCGACCCTGGACCCGGTCTGCCGCGGCCAGGTCGAGCAGTGGTGGGACGAGGCGACCCGGCACCTGCGCTTTCCTGCGGACGAGCTCACGGCCTATCGTGCTGCCCTGCTTGAGCGCTTCCAGAACCCCCGCATCCGCCACCTGCTGAGCCAGATCGCCGCCGATGGTTCGCAGAAGATCCCGGTCCGCATCCTGCCGGTCCTGCGACGTGAAAGGGCCGCCGGACGGTCCGGCGTGGGTGCGACCGCCGCTGTGGCGGCCTGGGTATGCCACCTGCGCGGCGGGGGCGCTCCGGTCAAGGACCCCGGCGCCGATGAACTCGCCGTGCTCGTGTCGGGAACCCTGCGCGAGTCCGTCAGGAACGTGTTGGCGTTCCTCGGGATCGACGACCCGGACGTGGGGCGAATGGTCTTCGACCAGGCCGAGGAGCTCGAGAACCGGTGACCCCTGCCGCCGACCAGCACCGCGGCGGAGGGGGTGGCCCAGCCGGCTACCCTGCTGCTCCCGGTTTCGCCGGGGCCAGGAAGGCCGCGAGCGCGGCGACGTACCTGTCCATGTCCTTCGCGCCGCACAGCTCGCGGGTCGAGTGCATGGCGAGGGTGGGGGCGCCGACGTCGACGGTGACCATGCCGAGACGGGCCGCGGTGACGGGTCCGACCGTCGAGCCGCAGGGCAGGTCGGATCGGGCCACGAACACCTGGTGCGGAACGGCGGCCTGCTCGCAGGCGATCGCGAACGCGGCTGAGCCGACCGCGTCGGTCGCATAGCGAAGATTCGTGTTGATCTTGAGAACGGGGCCGCCGTTCATCGTGACCAGATGTTGCGGCTCGTGGCGGTCCGCGTAGTTGGGGTGGGTGGCGTGGGCCATGTCGCCGGACGCGCAGATCGAGCCGGCCACGGCGCGGAACAGGTCGGACCGGTTGCCTCCGGCGCCGAGAACGATGCGCTCGAGGACGTCCAGCAGCAGGGTGGACTGCGCCCCGCGCTCGGACATGCTGCCGATCTCCTCGTGGTCGAACAGCACGAGCACAGGGATGGTCGCCACGGACTGGGCCACCGCGCGAAGCAGGGCTCGGACCCCGGCGTAGGAGGTGGCGAGGTTGTCCAGCCGCGCAGAGGCAACCAGGTCGCGGTCGCGGCCCACCCGCCGAGCGGGCGTGAGGTCGTGTGTCATCAGGTCGAAGCCCAGGATGTCGCCGCGCTCGACGTCGATCTCGGCACCGAGATAGCCGAGGAAGTCCGCCGGGGCCGAACCCAGGCCCCACAGCGGGGTCAGGTGCTGCTGACGGTTGAGCCGCAGGCCCGACTCGCCGATGTCGCGGTCGAGATGGATCGCCAGTTGCGGCACCCGCAGGATCGGCTCGCCGATCGTGACCAGGCGGGTTCCGACGCCCTCGCTGGAGCGGAACGCGACCCGCCCGGAGAGGCCCAGGTCACGATCGAGCCACGAGTTGAGCAGGAGGCCGCCGTAGGGCTCCACCCCGAGCAGTTGCCAACCGGCCCGGACGAGGTCCGGCTGCGGTTTGATCCGCAGGTTCGGGCTGTCGGTGTGCGCGCCGACGATCCGAAACGGCGTGGTGGGACCGGCCGCCTGCTCGGTCGACCAGGCAACGAGCGAGCCGCCGCGGATCAGGTAGTGCCGCCCCGGTCCGCTCGGCCAGCCAGCCGCCTCGTGAAGCCGCCGGAAGCCGGCCAGCTCCAGACGGTCGGCCGCTTCGGCGCAGGCGTGGAACGGGGACGGCGAGGCGTCGAGGAACCGGCAGAGCCCGTCGGCCTCGGCCTCGCCGGGCGCATCCTCCGGCGACGCGACGGTGAACGAAGCAGCCGGGTCGGCAGGTGTCTCGCTGGGCATCGACCCATGCTAGGGCGACCGTGCCCCGCTCTCGAGTTCGGCCGGTCAGCTCTTTGCCGGAGGGCTGGTCCCGCCGGAAAGCGCCACCGTGGTCCGGGTCGAGAACGGGACGACCACCATGACCGACGGGCCGTTCGCCGAGACCAAGGAGCACCTCGGCGGGTTCCGGGTCATCCGCTGCGCCGACCTCGACGAGGCGCTGTCGCGGGCCGAGAAGTGCGCGGTGGCCTGCATGAGCCCGATCGAGGTCCGGCCGTTCGCCGACGAGTCGGCGGGCTGAGCGGAGCGGGTGGACGACGTGGACATGGCGAGGGTCTACCGGGAGGAGTACGGCCGCTGCGTGGCCACCCTCGTGCGCCTCCCCCCACCCACCCGGACACAACCGACCCCCACCCCGACGACGCGAGTAGGCAACCCGATCAAGCGAGGCAACGAGACGACACCAGTGACTCGGTTTCCGCGAGCCATCCGAGCGTGCGAGTCACCCGAGCGTGCGAGTCAGGCGACCGTGCGAGTCCAGACGGCGCGAGTCGTCAGACCGATGGGCGACCGTGAACCATCGCGGGGGCACTGTGCCAGGGTGATGCCGGAAACCGTGGGCGCCGCGATGTCGTCACAGCTCCGACGCAGAGTCCGGTGGTCGCGGCAGACGCCCGAGCCTCTGGTCGCAGACGACGGGTCAGCCGCCGGCATTGCGCAGCATGAAATCTCGCTCAGCATCACGACCCATGGTGGGGTCTGGAACGGGACCGACATCCTGGGTCGTGATCATGTCCTCGACCCGGATCCGCCCAGGCAGCCTCCGGTAGGGCTCGGCTGGCTTGCCCTCGTCCGCGTCAGTCTTGCGGGTCGGTCTGCGCATCTGAAGCACCTCGCCTGCGGCATCAAGCACTGCCACGACCGTGCCGCCGCGATCGCCGCCGATATGGGTCGATCCTATCGCCGCGAGGATCCGCGCTAACGATCGAGGGAACTCGGGTCGGCCGGAACATCCACGGCGTGCTCCTTCAGCGCCGGCAGGGGGACGATCTGCAGCACCGCCTCGTGGGTGGAACTGAGCACCACTGGGGCGGCCACCCCGTCACGGCGGGCCCTGGCCCAGTTCAGCGCGGTGACACACCACCGGTCCCCGGGGACCAGCCCGGGGAATCGGAACTGCGGCATCGGCGTAGACAAGTCGTTGCCGATGCGGCGCTGGTGGTCCAGGAAATCGGCGGTCATGACGGCGCAGATGGTGTGACTGCCCGCGTCCTCCGGGCCGGTGTTGCAGCAGCCGTCACGGAAGAACCCGGTCATGGGGTCGGTGCCGCACGACTCGAGATCGCCGCCCAGGACGTTGCGCTCTGCCATGGACCCATCATCGCCCACGGTGACATCGCCACCGGGCGCCGGGTTCGCCGGTCACGCCCCTACGTGAAGCCAAGCTCGCGCCAAGCGTGCCGCGCGAGGATCACCGCGATCAGGCGGTGGCCGGCGCCGTTCGGGTGGTCTCCGTCGGCCGCCAGCAGCCTGGTGACGGACTTCGAACCGTTGCCCTTGAACGGCCGGTACAGGTCGATGCAGGCCGCGCCCCGCTGACTTGCGGCGGCGCCACAGATCGCAGCGTTGGTGACGCGGGTCGCGGCATCCGCCATCTTCGTGTAGGCGGCGCTGGCGGTCTCGCCAAGGTCGTCGACGGCGGCCTCTTCGAACACGTTCCAGTAGGTCGTCACCAGAATCTCGACTCTCGAGCGGCGGGAATCGACGCGCACGAGGTGCAAGATCTTCGCCAGGTTCGTACGGACGACCGCGGCGGTCTTGGCGAAGCACCGCCCGCACCCGTCCCGGGCCCATTCCTGTCGTGGGACGGCCATGTCGTTGGCTCCGATGGTGACGGTGACGATAGCGGCGCCGCTGAGCCGGCGAGCGGTGTCGCTGCCCGGCCGCAGCGCCCGCAGGAGGTCCGCCGTCCCTGACCCGTTCACGCCGCGGTTTCGCACCGTCGTCGGGTGCTGGGTCGCCCGTGTCACCTGCGTCCCGTAGCGCTCAACGAAAGGCGGCAGTCGCAGTTGGTGCCCGAGACCACCGAGTCGCCGAGTCCCACGATGGTCCAGCGGCCGAGCGAGGGTCGGGCGGTGCTCTCCGCCGGGGAGAGGGCCAGGACTGCGGGAGCCGCGAAGATCAACGCCGCCAGGAGGCACAGCATGGCCGCGGCGCGCTTCATCGCTCGCCGCCGGGCCGGTGCCACGACGCGATCATGGTTGGCAGGCCGTGGTGCACCGAGGCGAGCGCGAGGTGGCGCTGTCACCGAAAGAGTTCGAGCTGCTGCACGAGTTGATGCGGCACCCGGAGATCCCGCTGTCTCGCACGCACTGAATCGAGCACGTGTGGGACTTCGCCTACGACGGGAGCTCCAACATCGTCGACGTCTACGTCGGCTCCTTGCGGGACAAGATCGACCGGCCGTTCGGAACGGCCTCGCTGGAAACCGTGCGTGGCGTGGGCTACCGCATCCACGACCCGGGCGCTGCCTGACCGGCGGTCGCTCCCTCGTAGCCCTCTCGTCGGCCACCGCGACGCCGGGCACCCAGGTCAGGGCACCAGGTCAGGGCACCAGGTCAGGGCACCAGCACGAGCTTCCCGCGGACGTGCCCGGCCTGGCTGACGCCGTAGGCCTCGCTGGCGCGCGCGAACGGGAAGGTCTGCACCTTGATCACCAGCTTGTTCTGGGCCAGCAGGTCGGCGACCTCCGCCAGGGCGCCCATGGGGTTGCTGTCCTCGCCCCCGCCGGTCACCTGAGCACCCGCCTCACCCGCCGCAAAGTTGGAGATGGTCAGCACCTGGGACGGCTCGGGCGCCAGGCTGATAAGATCCTCGACCGGGGTCTTGCCCGCGACGTCGAAGACCGCCTGGACTGGCCCGCCGGCAGCGGCCCGGACCCGGTCGACCACCCCGTCGCCGTAGAGCACGGGGATCGCCCCGATCTCCCGCAGGTAGTCCTGGTTGGCCTGCCCCGATGAGGCAATGACCCGCACGCCTCGCGCGACGGCCATCTGCACGGCGACCGCTCCCACCCCGCCGGCGCCGCCGTCGATGAAGATCGTGTTGTCGGGTTTGACGCCGAGCAGCCGAAGACCGCGTTCACCGGTCTCCCCAGCGACGCCCGCAGCCGCCGCCACCGCCCAGTCGACCGACGCCGGCTTGGCCGCCCAGGAGTCCAGCACGGCCAACTCCGCCTGCGTGGCCATCCCGCGGCCCAGCACGTCATCGCCCACCGACACACCCGTGACCCCGTCGCCGACCTCGTCCACCACACCGGCGGCGTCATATCCGAGGTAGCCGGTCTCGGTCTTGGGCTGGCCGCCGGACATGGCCCCGCTCAGCAACTTCCAATCGATCGGGTTCACGCTAGCCGCACGCACGGCGATCCGGATCTGTCCCGGGCCCGCGTGCGGATCGGGGGCATCTGCCCAGCTCAGGTTCTCGGGACCTCCGTACGTCGTGAACTGCAACGCTCGCATCAAAAATCCTCTCGGCTGGGCGGGTCGGCGGTTTGCCTTCGTGAGCCAGCAGCACCAGCCGGACCGGGCCTATTCCGGTAGACCTGATCGGGCGTCGGCCCTGCTCGGGATATCCGGCGACCTCACCCTTCGATGAACACGATCTGTTCGGGCGCGACGGTAAGGGCGAGGGTCTGGCCGCGCCGGTGCACGAGGGTGCTCAGGCCGGTGGCCTGGCCCGCAGGGACGGTGAACAGTCGGTCTCCGTGGGCGCGCAGGAACGCCGCAAACCCGGTGAGGTCGACCTTGCCGGTCTCGTCCAGGCTGAGGTACTCGGCCAGACGCCGGAACAGCTTGGGCAGGATAACCAGTTCGTCGGTGAGCTGACTGCGAGAGCGCAGGGTGAATCCGGTGAGGGTGGCGTCTTCGGCCCAGACCCCTCGCTTGGCACTGCGGGCAGTCACGGCGGTCGGGGCGAGCTCGTCGCGCAGGTCGACGTACAGCTGGGAGTAGAAGGTGGGATAGACCCAGCCGGCGGCAAGCAGTCGGTGGTTCACCGATCGGCGCAGCTCGGCCGGGCCGAGGTGGACCAGGCTGCCGTCGGCGGCCCGGCCGCGGCGGCCTCCGGGGAATGCGGTGGCCACGGCGCGGCCGTACTTGTCGGCGAACCGGGTCAGGATGTAGCCCGGTGTCTGGGCAGGGGTGGCCGCGGTGACGTAGCCGCGGGCATCGCGTACGACGCTGCTGAACCCGACCATGTCGAGCAGGGCGGCGGCGGCCCCGTCGCCGAGGGCAGCGGGCTGGCGCCACGGCATCGGCGAGTGCGGCGGCGTGTAGTGGGTCTCCAGCGCGTCGATCGCGTCCAGGCGCAACTGCACCCCGCCTGCGGCGTTGGCCTTCACCGCGATCCCCGCCGCGCTGAGCGCCCCAGGGTCGTCGGGGTAGAACCGGATCGAGTCCCCGTCGGGGGATGCGCCCAGGATCCGGTAGCTGCCCTTGATCAAGGTCATCGGCATGGCGCCCAGCGTCTCAGGCCTTGACCGCCAGCGCCAGCGGCGTGATCGCGGGCGAGTCGCGACCGGCACGCCAGGCGTCAAGGCCTCGGCGGTGACGGGCCGGGGACAGGTGATAGCCCTGCGCGAGGTGGCAGCCGTATCCGGCGAGGGCTTGCCGGGCCTCCTCGGTCTCGACGCCCTCGGCGACCAGCTCGGTGACCGGCAGCTCCAGCAGGTCGGGCGGTACGCCGTGGGTGGCGAGCAGCTCGGCCACCTGGGCGGGCAGGCTCTCGTCGAGCAGGTTATCGGTCTCCCGTCGCAACCAGGCGGAGTGCCGCCCATCCCTGCTACGTCCGCTGGCGCGCTTGGCGGCCCCGTCGGTGGCGTCGGCGAGGTCCAGCAGCCGGTACAGCGTGCGACGGTCTGTCTCGTTTGCGCGGCGCTGTCCCATCCTCCTGCTCCCGGACCAGCTCCTGCTCCCGGATCAACACGGCCAGGGCGTCGAGGATGCGGTTGAGCTGGTAGCCGTAGCTTCCGACGCTGTCCACCACGGCCTGCTCGATGTCGCTGTCGCCGATGTTGGCCTGGCCGAGAACGATGGTCGGGCTGACGAACCGCCGCCAGTCCGTCAGGGAGAGGTAGGTGAACGCGAAGTTCTTGAGCAGGTTGGCCCGCGCTGAAGACAGGTGCCGAGCCACTCATGTCGACCTCCGGTTCCCGTGCGGCAGTCTCCGCCGTGGACCTGCACTCAAGGCGCCGATCTATCTGACGTCAGATCTATGCCTGACCGATAGGTTCTTCCCAAGCCAGCGGTCTATGCCGGCAAGACACCAACAACAGCTGGGAGTGCGAAGATGACGACCCGCCTCAATCCCTACCTGGGCTTCCGGGAATGCGCCAAGGACGCGATGGACTTCTACCAGTCGGTCTTCGGCGGCGATCTGACTCGCAGCACGTTCGCCGAGATGCACGCCAGCCAGGACCCCGACGAGCAAGACAAGATCATGCACTCGATGCTGGTGACACCGAACGGGCTGACGTTGATGGCCGCCGACACGCCCAACAGCATGGAACTGCGGCCGGGCAACAACTACTCGGTCTCGCTCAGCGGCGACGACGACGCCGAGCTCCGGGGCTACTGGTCGGCGTTGGCCGAGCGTGGCACCGTCACTATGGCGCTCGAGAAGGCTCCCTGGGGCGACAGCTTCGGCATGTGCGTCGACGACTTCGGCGTCGCCTGGATGGTGAACATCGTCGGCGGCGGGTCCTAGCGCTGTCCTAGCTCAGCTGCCGCCGGAGGTCGCGACGCTGCCGCCGCTCGAAGACGAGCTCGGCGCAGTGGAGTTGGACGACGACGTCGAGCCCGTCGTCGTGGCGGCGGCGATCCCGGTCGTGCTGCTGGCCGTGCTCCCGGTCGCGCTGCTGGCGGACGCCGTCGAGCCGGGTCCGGCCACCAGCGCCGCGGTGAGCACGCCGGAGCCGGCGAGGGCACCGACCACGCCGAGCGCGGTGAGCCGTCGGACCTGGCGCCGAGCCCGGTCGGCGGCCGTCGCCCGGGCCAGGCCGGGGCCGGCCGCCCAGTCGAACGGCCGGTCACCCATCGGGCTGCGTGGGACTGCCTAGTCGGCGTTGGTGCTGTCGTCGTGGGTGCTGTGGTCAGTGGATTTCATGTCCACACCATGACGACTGAGACCGCGACGACCCTGTGCGGCGGCTCAGGAGCCGCTATGTGGTCGGAGCCGTGTCGTCGAGGAGCCGTCCCATCAGAACCGCGGGATGGTGACAACCCGGTCCTGCCCCACCGCGGCGGTCGGTGCGAAGCCGAACTTGCTGTCCACCACCAGCAGTCGCCCACCCACGGCCTTGGCGGTGGTGAAGGTCCGGTCCGCCGGTGTGAGGAGCACGTTGCGCACCCGGCCCGACGCGTTGTCGGCGGCGAGGCGCACCGCGCTGATCTGACGAGCGAAGTTCTGCACGACGTACAGCGTTGCGCCCTTGCGCACCAGGCCATCGGCATTGGTCAGCCGCGTCCCGCCGAGATCGACCTCGGCGATTGCCTTGGTGGCCAGGTCCACCCGCCACAGCTGTCCGGTCGTGCCCTGCGCGACGAGCAGGAAGCGCCGGTCGCGGCTGGTGACGATGCCGCCGAGATCGAAGTCGGTCAGCGACGGGGTGTAGGTGATCGCCGGGCTCACATCGAGCCACTTCTCCAGCGTCCAGGTGCCGTTCTCGCGGTGCACCCGCCAGATCACCGGAAGGGAAGAGTCGGTGACATAGGCCGACCCGTCCGGCCCCACCCAGACGTCGTTGAGGAAGGAGCCGGGCGCGCCGGTGGGCAGCTCGGCCACCAGGTCGCCGCTGCGCGAGAACACCCGGACCTCGCCCGTGGGACCACCGGCGACGTAGACCCGGCCGTGGTGGTCGACGTCGATCCCGCGCCCGTTGTCGCCAGCTCGAGGCCCGACCCAGACCTGCAGGCTCTGCTGGCCGACCCGGCCTCGGTAGATGGTGCCGTCACGGTTAGTGGCGCTGACATAGAAGGTCTTGCGTAGGTGGTCGACGCCGATGCCCTCGAGAAACACCCCGGCCTCGGGCAGGTCGTAGGCAACATCGAGGTGCGTCGCGTGGTGCGGCCGGTCCTGAGCGGATGCGACGGGGGGCGGCGCGAGGAGCGCGGCGAGCGGGGTGGCCAGGGCGGCAGCGAGCAGTACGGCGAGCGGGCGGCGCATCAGCAGGTCCTCCAGAGCAGTGTCGGTCAGAGCAGTGTCGGTCAGAGCAGTGTCGGTCAGGCATCGTCATCGGCCGGTGGACCGGTACAAGCATCTGGTATACCATCTGCGGGTGACCGCGGCAACCCCCAGCCACGTCGACGACCGAAGCGGCTCCCTCAGCGACACGGTGCGCGACGAGGTGCGACGGCGCATCGTCGACGGCGAGCTCCCCCCGGGCGCGCGGCTGGTGGAGCGCCAGATCGCCACCGACCTGGGAGTCTCCCGGGTTCCGGTTCGCGAGGCGCTGAAGGCGCTGCAAGCCGAGGGCTTCGCCGAGGACCGGCCGCGGCGCGGGATGGTCGTGCGGGTCCTCACCGAGCGCGACATCGAGGACCTCTTCGACGTCCGGGAGGCACTCGAGGCTGTCCTCTGCCGCCGCGTCGCCCAACGCGTCGACCAGACCGGCCGAGCGCAGTTGCGTGACGTGCTCGCCTCGGCCCACGACGCGCTGCGGCGAGGCGACCACACCGAAGCCGTGCGCGCCAACGCCGCGTTCCACGATGCCCTGCTTCTGGCTGCCAACAGCCCCGTGCTCGCGGCGCTGCTGGAGCCACTAGGAGGGCGGATGCGCTGGCTGCTCCAGCAGCACGGCGACGCCACCGCGATCTACTCCGAGCACGTGCGCATTCACCAGGCAGTGATCGATGGGGACGTCGAGCGCGCCACCTCCCTGGCCCGCGAGCACCTGGTCACCAGCCGGGCCGCCCTGGCTGCGACCGGCGACTGACGTCCCGCGGCACCGTCTTCGCGCCCGCCCGTCTGACGCACGAACTGCAAGCCGACCTGACCCGCGGCGGCTTCATCGACACCCTCGGCCCCGGACGCGTGTTCGCGGACCCTGCCCACCGGCGTGCGCCGTCCTCGCGAGGAGTGGAACCTTCGATTGCCTCCACCGCTGCCAGGCACATCGAGTGGAGCGGAACTCCCCTGTTTACCCGTGCGCGGCTGCGCGGCCCGTCGGCGGCGAGAGCGTCACGGGCCGGCGGAGGAGCCAGGTGGTCAGTTCGGCGGGGGCCTGGGGTCGGCTCAGGTGGAAGCCGTGGGCGATGTCGCAGCCGTAGGCACGAAGAGCCTGCAGCGTCGGTTCGTCCTCGACGCCCTCGGCGACCAGCCGTAGGTCCAGAGCGTGGACGAGTTCGACGGTGGATCGCACGATGGCGGCGCTGCGGGGTTGGTGAGGTCGCTGAGGAAGGACCGGTCCAGCTTCAGCTCGTCGACCGGAAGGTCGTGCAGGTAGGCCAACGAGCAGTAGCCGGTGCCATAGTCATCGATGGACAGGTTCACCCCCAGCAGGGCGAGCCGGTCCAAGGTGCGCCGGCACTGCTCGGGGTCGGCCATCAACATGCTCTCGGTCAGCTCGAGGGTGAGCCTGCCCGCCGGTACGTCGCTGCTGGCGACCAGCCCGGCCACCTGCTCGGGCAGTTGCTCGTCGAGCAGGTTGGATGCGGACAGGTTCACCGACACGCGCACCTCCAGACCGTCCATGCGCCACAACCCGCACTGGTGCAGGGCCTCCCGCAGCACCCACAGGGTCAGCCGGCTCATCAGGCCGCTCTGCTCGACCAGCGGCAGGAACAGGTCCGGCGACAGCAGCCCGTGGCGCGGGCGCTCCCAGCGCACGAGTGCCTCGACCCCCACGACGGCGCCCGTCCTGACATCGCATTGTGGCTGATAGACCAGGCGAAGCTGGTCCCTATCCAGGGCGTCGATCAGCTCCTCGGCCATCCGCAGCCGGTCGCGGGTGTGCTGGTCGGTGTCGGGGTCGTACAAACTGATCCCCCCGCCGCGGCGCTTGGCGGCGTACATCGCCACGTCGGCGCGCTGCAGGAGCCCGTCTGCTTCTGCGGCGCGGTCGGGGAACAGCGCGATGCCGACGCTGGCCCCCATCCGCAGCGGGACCCCATCCAGCACGAACGGCTGCCGAAGCTGTTTCTCAACGCGGCGGGCAACCGCCGCGGCGCCCTCGGGGCTTTCGGTCAGGACCAGCGCGAACTCGTCGCCGCCGGTGCGCACCA
Source organism: Actinomycetes bacterium (assembly GCA_038223055.1). GTDB lineage: Bacteria > Actinomycetota > Actinomycetes > JACCUZ01 > JACCUZ01 > JBBRHF01. The sequence goes on from JBBRHF010000008.1 coordinate 37,349, forward strand.
GCAGGTCACCCGCACGGACCAGCGAGGCCAACCGCGGGCCGACCAGCCGCAGCACCTGATCGCCGGCCTGATGCCCGAGCGTGTCGTTGATCTCCTTGAAGCGGTCCAGGTCCACCAGCAGCACCGCGGTCGGCACGGGCGGGTGCCGCTGCAGCCGGTCGTGTAGGTGGGCGTGGAGCGCCCGGCGGTTTCCGAGTCCGGTGAGATCGTCGGTCAGCGCCTGCCGGCGGGCGTCGGCCAGCCGAAGCGCCTGCCGGAACGCCAGCTGGGTGCGGGCCGCGGTGCCGAACAGGGTGGCCCCGGCCAGCACCAGAACCACCAGCCCGAGATGGACGCGCGACGCGATCAGCAGGACTGTCAGCGGCGACAGACGGATAGGGCAAGGTGGTCCCGCCCCCCGCTGCGACAGCGGTGACGAGCCCGCCCGCAAGCCACGCCGCCGCGCCCAATCCTGCCGCCAGCACCTCGGGTCGGCGAGCGGCCAGTGCCGAAGTCGTCGAGGGCCAGGCGGACCCCCAGGCTGCGCAGTTCGTCAAGCCGGCCGGCGGTTTCTTCCAGGTCGGTGATCGCCGCGGTCTCGGTGATCTCGATGCACAGCCGCGCAGCGGACAGCCCCGAGCGGGTCAGTGCCTTGGCGACGTCGGCGACCAGCCCGCGCTGCGCCAGTTGCAGAGGGGACACGTTCACCGAAACCGTCGGGGCGCCACCACCTGCCTCGCCCTGCCACCGCGCGGCTTCCGCGCAGGCGGTGTCGAGGACCCACCGGCCGAGGTCGAAGATGAGCCCGGTGCGCTCGGCGAGGGGGACGAACTCATCGGGGCCGACCCGGCCCAGTTCCGGGTCGTCCCATCGCGCCAGGGCCTCGAAGCCGATGACCCGACCGGAGGGTAGTTCCACCTGCGGCTGGTAGTGCAGGGTGAGGGCTGCCTCGCTCAGGGTCGCTCGCAGCCGACGCTCCATGGCGCGTTCTCGCTCGGTGGCGGCGGTGTCGGGCCGCTGCCGCGGGTCAAAGTGTGCGACCCGCCCCCGCCCGTGGGCTTTGGCGCGGTACATCGCGTGGTCAGCCTGGCCCAGCAGCACGTCCAGGGCGGTGACCGGGAGACTCTTCGCGGAGTGGTCGGCGCGGGCGATGCCGACGCTGGCCCCGATGCTGAGCAGGACCCGGTGGGGCGCGCGCCCGTCGTACCCCCTGGTGTCCACCACGAACGGAGCGGCTGCCTCAAGCACCAGCCGTCGGGCCATCACCGCAGCGTCTTCCGGGGACAGATCGTGTTCGGCACGGACGGCGAACTCGTCGCCTCCCAGGCGCACGACCAGGTCCCCGGCGCGGGCGACCGCGCGCAGCCGGCCGGCGAAGGCCACGAGGACCTGGTCGCCGCCGGCATGGCCGTACCGGTCGTTGACGTCTTTGAAGTGGTCGAGATCCACGTAGAGCAAGACGGCGCCCGCGGGTGCCCCTCAGCCGGGCGCGGCTGGCTTCGGGAGGTCTTCCAGCGGCACGCCCTTCTCGTCGCTAGCGGAACGATCACCGACGAAGGCGAGCATGTCCGCCTCCGTCGACACCAGCCGGTCCATCTCCTCCCCCGCGTCGCAGGAGAGCAAACTCAACTCCACCCGCCCGGCGCCCCGGCTCACCACCCGCCAGATCCCGCCGCTGTCCTCCCAGCGGCGCAACTGCCGCACCGAAGCCGAACTCACGCCACCCATGGTAGGTCGACGCGGCTAGCCGTCTCGATCAGCGCTCCTGGGTGCGGTAGTAGTCGCGCCAGACCAGCTTGTAGACGGGGATCTTGAGGGGGATGGAGCGCACGCCGGGGATGAAAGGGACCAGGAGCAGGCCCAGGGACAGGACCATCATGAGCACCCAGACCAGGGCGTCGGCGTTGTCGGACGTGGAGAACGGCTTGATCTGGTACCAGAAGGTGTAGAGCCAGAGCCAGGGCTGCCCGGGGTAGGCCCCGGTTTCATTCATCATGCCCCACTGGTCGCCACCCAGGTGCTGGGCCACGGCGGCATCTTCGAGGAAGGTGCCGTCGGCGATGAACAGCACCGGCATGGTGTAGTCGGTCTGGAAGAACTGGCCCTGGGACAGCAGAGCCCCGTCCAACCCGCCGGACTGGGCCATCTTGAGCAGGGCGGCCAGCATCACCGGCACAGGGCCGTAGTCTGCAGCGGCGACCTTGGCCGGGTCATTGCCGGGGGCCTTCTGCAGCGCCTTGTCGTAGGCGCCGGCCCAGGTCAGACGCTGGGCGGGTGTCGCACCCTTGAAGGCGCCAAGAGCGGCGGTCAGGGCCGGGTCCCCGGGCACCCCCGAGAGCGGCTTGACCACGAAGTCGGTGACGGTGTCGATCGGGTGGGTCACCCCGGGCCAGTTCTGAGGGGCCAGCGGCCCGATCTTCTGGGCCGCGCTCGTGTCCGAGGTGTAGGGCGGGCCGTAGCCGGCCGAGGCGCTGGCCCCGTCCAGCTCGGCCGCTCCGGTGAGCAGGAAGTCCCCCGGGGCGCCATTGGCCCAGCTGGCGATGGTGATCTGCTTGACGTCCGGAGAGGAGAACAGGGCCGCGAGCGCCGCGGTGAGCACTGCGACGACCACCAGGGCGACCACGAACTCCTTCGCCAGGTCGTACTCGCGGGTCGGGCCGGACCACTTGGCGCGCGGCGCGCCCGCCGTACCGGCTCCGGCTGGAGACGCGTTCGAACGGGGTGCTGCGGTGGCGGTCATCGGGTCCCCCGTCCGGGCGCGCCGGCGGCTGGGTCCGGCGTCGGTCCGTCCTGCGCCCCGATCGGAGGCACCACCCCGCGGCGGCGCACCTGCACCACGTGCACCCCCACGATCAGGCCCACCACCAGGGGCAGCAACACGATGTGCCACATCAACATCTGACCGAAGTTGGTGACCGTGAAGTAGGCCCCGACGCCAACCGAGTTCAACCCGTCTTTGGCCTCCGCGGCGATGAACTGGGAGTCGAAATTGGTCTGGATGAGGTAGCCGGTGAACGCGGTCCCGATCGAGGCCAGGAACGCCAGCACTCCGGTCACCCAGGTCAACGCCCGCCCGCCGCGCCACGCGGCCATGAAGAACTTGCCCCACAGGTGGATCACCATGAACCCCATGAACAACTCGGTGCCCCACAGGTGCAGGCTGTTCACGTAGTGCCCCACACCCGAGGTGTGCCACCATTGCGGGCCTTCCAGCGCCAACACGCCCCCGGTGCCCAGCACCACCAGGAACGCCGCCGACGTGAGCACGCCAAACACATAGATCCAGGAAGCCACGTACGACGGCTGGCGGTCGGGCAACAACTCATCCGGCGGCAGCTCGCGGACCAGTCGCTCGCGCAGCCCCGCCGTCCAGGTGCTCACGGTCGCCGGCCCTGACGATCCTTGGGGAACGGCACCAGCAAGGCTGCCGCGAACAGCACCAGCATCACCAGGATCACCACCAGGTTCGCCACCGAGATCTGGATGACACCCCAGTGCACGTAGTGACCAGGATGATTCAGATTGACCGCACCCGCGACGATCACCGCGGCAGACAGGGACATGACGCCTCCAAGTGCCCCAGAAGGGGGCGTGGGATGGGATGGATCGTCGTCAAGATGACGTGCGGCAGAACGTCGCTGCGGGTATGCCTAACAGGCCCGTATCCCTACATGTCACGGTACCTCCCCGGAGCCCGACGGCCACTTTCCGCGCAAGTGTGTCGGTGGCGAAGATGGCCGGGACGGTCTGCGGCCTCTGGTCATCGGATTCCTCCCACACGGCGCGCCTCATGTGCGTGGCTCTTGGATAGTCCGGTCGGATCACCGCGGGCAGAGTCGAAGGTCCCGTGTCCTGCGGTCGCGGGAGCGATTGCAGGGTCTCGTGCGTGCCACCCAGTCGATCGCCTCCGACCTCGACCTTCCTCATCTGCTGCAACGCCTTGTCGAGGAGTTCACCGTCACCCGGAACCTGACCGTGCGCGCGTTCTCCACCGACGTGGCGGAAACGTGGGGCCGCCCGGTTCCCAGCCGATCAGGTCACCAGCACGGCACCGCGCAGACGGCGACGCTGACCCCGACCGATGACAGCTACACCGCCAAGGGGAACGCGTCGGCGACCCACGGCAGCGAACGGTCGCTCAACCTCAACCTCAACCTCAACCTGGGCGCGAGCGAGCGGCGGTCCACCTGAGGTTCGCCGACGGCGTGATCCCGGTCGGAGTAATCGGGATCACCGCGTCAATTGATCTGTCCTCGAAGGAGGCTTAGACGACCGACGCCCCGCCGGTTGGTGCTGTCCTGGACGGCACCATGACCTGAGCGAACCCGATCACCCGTCGGCTGTGCCGGTTAGCGTCGCCGGCGGGCGTTCCAGCGCCATCACGATGTCGGAGGTCCCGCCGTGGAAGTTCAGAGAGTAGGGGATGCCGCTGGCCCGCAGCACGGCCGTCACCGGCCTGTTGTCCGACAGCACCAGCGCGGTGAACCGGTGGATGCCCCGCCGGACCGCGGCCTCCCCCAGCTCGCGGAGCAGCAGGCTGCCCAGCCCGACGCGACGCCACGCGGGATCGATGGCCACCGCGACCTCGGCCGTGGCCTGTCCCACGTCACCCGCGTAGCGTGCCACCCCCGCTCCGGCTCCGTCGGGGCCGAACGCCACCAGGGCCAGCCGGTTCCGGTAGTCGACGTCGACCAGGCGGCGGAAGGCGGCGTCGCCGCGGGGCGGCGCGCCCAGGAACCGGGCATGCAAGGTCTCCTCGTCAGCGGCGGCGATGGCCTCGCGCAGAATGGGTTCGTCGTCTGGCCGGATCGGTCGAACCGTCACGCGCCGCCCATCCGCGAGGACCGCCACCCGCTCGAGTTCCGCCGGATAGACGTGCCCGCCGACGATCGGTGCGAGTGGCTTCGGCGCGTCGGGGTGAGGTACGTCGGTCACCCCCTCACGCTACGGGATTAGAGCAGCAACCCGTCGACGAGCCCGGCGCCATCGAGGTGCACCCCGCTCGATACCCACACCTGGGGGCCAAACACGCGCAGGCCGTCCGGCGTGTCGACGACGGAGGTGACACCGTCGCGGCTGCGCATCGTGGCCCAGGTGCCGACGCCAGCCTGCTGGCTGCCGCCCCGATGCCGCCCACATGGTGACAGTCGTGCGTCCGACAGGTGTGATTTCACCACGTACCAGGGCGAAAGTACGCCTTGCGAGGCGTCGACACCTACGTCGGGTGCTTTTGACCTCGGTCAGGGACGCTCGCAGAGCGGTCGCTGCCGACGCCCCACGTGATCGGGCCGGTCAGGGGCTCGCCGTCGTCCCCGGAGCCGTCGGCGATTCGAGGTGGGTGACCGGTAGATGGAACTTACGCTCGGCCCGCCCGGGCAGGTCCTGGTGCAGCCATCGGGAGATCCGCCCGGGAAGGGTTGCGACAACGATCTCGTCGATCTGTTGCCCCGTGAGGCATTGCTCGATCGCGTGCAGTGGATCCGGGTCGCCCACCTCGCCCCCGACGACGGCGCCGTCGGCTCGCAGCCGTTCCACCGCCGCGTCGAGCCTCTTCTGCGCCAGCATGCGGGCCGCCGTGGGCGAGGCGTGCACCGAGACAGGGACACCCCCCATGGCCGGGAAACTGGCGGTGGCCAGATCTGCGGCTGCTGTCGCCGGGACGAGGATCCAGAACTCGCAGGGCCCACCAGCCACCCGCTCGGACACCGCTTCAGCCAGCGTGTCCGTGCCCAGCGTCTGGTTGGCCACGATCAGGTAGCGACGCACGCTCTCACCTCCGTTACCCCGAGCCAGCCGACCGACGGGAACCTGCTGTGCATGCTAGCGCCGACTGGCGCATCTGGGCAGGGGCCGACGCAGAGCCGGTTCGGCGTACGAAGGATCGTCAGGGCGAGCCCGGACCGGCCGCAGGCGCGCTTGAGGCGGAGGCGCTCTGAGCAGAATCCTGCGCCGCAGACCGCGACTTGGGGCGCTTGTTCACCATGGCGGCGATCCGTTCTGCGCTGGGCAGGACCCGCCCGGCCCGCACGACGCTGCGGCCGAGGCCGACGGTCTTGTTGTGCATGAGCAAGACGTAGGCCAGGATCGTGAACACTGAGCCGGGTGACAGCTCCCCGGTTCGGCCGTCATGGATGGTCAGGATGAGCATCGCGCAGGTCGCGGCCGCCAGGATCGCGTGCACGATGAAGGTCGTCAGGCCCTCAACCCGGGTCGCCTTGGAGTCGGGCCGGCGCTCGTCGGTCGGCCGTTCGGCTAGCTCCGCGCCGCCCGCCAGATAGTGGTGCAGTTCGTCGGCCAGCGCACCCTCCCGCTCGCGAGAGCGCCGGGTGATGCGCGACGAGCGGGAAGCTCCCACCGCGCCGGCTGCGACGGTGGCGATGCCCCCGGCCAGAAAGACCACCCCCACTGCTTGGTCGATGACAGTGACGATCACCGCGACGCCCACGAAGAAGGCGCCGTTGCGCGAGGTGCCGATCAGAATCGACTTGATCCCGGTCTTGACCCGGCTGGTGTCCCCCGTGACGGTCGCGATCAGGTCACCGGCGGCCGAGCCGCACCGGCCGCGGCCAGACAAGCGGGCGAGCGCCGCCGCGCGTACGTCGCGGGTAAGACCCACCGCGTAGCGGGTGAAGGCGAGGCGCTGCCAGGACTCGGCCACGCCCCAAACCAGGATGATCACCACGAACGTTCCGACAAGCCACAGGACGGGATCGCCCTGGCGGGGGACGAGGTTGACCACACCCTGGGCACGACCCGAGGAACCCTGCTTGAACACGATCTCCATCAGCCCGCGCAGCGGCCATGGAAACGCAAGCCGGGCAGCAACGAGGACCAGCGTCGCGACGGCACCGGCCACCAGGTGCGCCCGGTGAGGCGCGCCATAGGGCGCGAGCACCCGGTAGGTCGCCACGGCGCGCCGCAGCGTCTTGCGCAACTGCTTCATGCGCTCACAAACGCTTCCTGCCGGAACCAGTCGATCGCGGCATCGGTGGCGTTGCCGGGGTGGTAGAAAAGATCTTGCGTCATGGCAGTTCTGATCTCGGATTGGGCCTGCGGCTTCGCGATCCCGTCCGCGGCGGCACGCTCGGCCTCGACGACGTCACGAACGACTCTGCCACCCTTGCGCCCCCATGTCTCCAGGTCCAGCCGGTCGTCCTCCCCGGCCGCCGAATCGAGAAGCATGGGTACGTCGAGAAAGATCAACGGCCGGTCCGTCAGGAGGTACTCGTTCGCAATGGAGGACGCGTCACTGATCAGGACGTCGGCCGCGAACAGCGCCGGGATCGAGTCGTAGGTGCGCAGCAGCCGCGTGTGCTCGTCCTCGAGGGGGGCGAGTCGCTCGAACCAGTCGATGGACGCCTTGGCATGGTCGTGCGGCTTCACCAGGAAGTCGTAGTCACCCGAGGCGGCAAAGGTCTTGATCAGGTCCTGGCCGTAGACCTCCATCGCGTTGCCGTGGGCGCCCGTCGGGGCGAACAGCACCACTGGCCGGTCACCCGAGAAACCCAGGTCATGCAGGACCGAGGACCGCTCGAGGGTCCCGTCGACGAGCCGGTCGGTCTTGGGGAAGCCGATCTGCGCCACCCGGGGGTCTTCCGGGGACAGGATGCCCCGCCGCTCGAACGTACGCCGCATGTAGGGGCCGAGCATCAGGTAGTGGTCATAGGTCGTGTTGTGGCTGCGCACGGCTCGGTTGCGGAACGAGAGCCCGTGGAAGATCTGAACGCTCTGCTCGTAGCTGCGCGGCCTGATCGGCTTGGTGCTCGCGGACACGAGGACGTCGACGTCGAGCTCGGGCAGGTCGGCGGCATCGACGACTGACGCCGACGGCAGGTCGAACGAGGAGTACATCGCGGCGGTGTCGTGCTGTCGCGCCCCGGTGTTGTCCGTGGTGCGAATCCCCCCTGACACCAGCACCTCCACGTCGGGAAGCAGCCGCAGCCGGTCGAAGAGCGGTCGGAAACAGACGAAGTGCACCGGCGCGTAGCCGGTGAACAGGATGCGGGTCACGTCGCTACCTCTCTCACAGTGCGATCGTCCAGATCGTGGTCAAGATCAGCTGCCCATGGGCTGGCCGGCTTGCCTCGCCGCTGTGCCGCGATGGCGGGCCAGGTGTAGTTCCTCGCCAGGTCGAGGTCCCCGGGGAAATCGATCTCCACCCAGGGCTCGCCGGCGACATCCAGGCAGGAGATCCGATGATGTTGAGCGACCTCGCTGAACGCCGCACCCACCCAGTCCTGTTCGTGCCCGCGGCGCAGCAGCGCGCCTGCGGAGACGAATGCAGCCTGAGCCGCAAGGGGACTCAGGTGCACGAGTCCCAGGCTCTCGCCGTGGCTGTGCATCGGCAGCAGGTCCTTGCTCAGACGCAGCAGCCGGCCATCTCGCGTGCGTGCCTTCATGTGCTCGTCCTCCTCTCCCGAGTTCGAGTCGATGGCGAGGGCGCTGCCCTCGACCGCCAGCAGGTCGCCCAGCAGAGTCGGCGCGAAGAGCACGTCGCTGTTCAGGATGAGCACGTCGCCCGACACGACGTGACGAGCCAGCCAGAACGAGTAGAGGCTGTTGGTCTCGGCGAAGCGCTCGTTCAGCACGACATCGGCCTTGCCCTCGACCGCAGCCTCGACCCGTTCGTGCTCGTGTCCGACGACGACGGTGATGCGATCGGCGCCCGCACCCTCGATCGCGTCGAGCTGGTGGCGCACCAGCGCGCGACCACCGACCTCGGCGAGACACTTGGGCCGGTCGAGCCCGAGCCGGCTTCCCCTGCCGGCGGCCAGGATGAGTGCATGCGTCACACGACCACCACGACCCGTCCGGCGCCTCAGGCATGGTGGCCCTCGGTGCGTCGTGTCCCCCACGAGGCTGCGCTTTCCGGTGAACCTTGGATGAACGCAGAGTGAACATACCAGAAACCGGTGGCGACGTCACGAGGTCGCTCGGACATCACTTGACGCCCCGGCGGACGTGGCCTTCAGTGGTCGCCATGGCACATATCCATCTCCCGCGGTGGCTTCGCCGGCTCCTTCGCCTCCGCACACCGGCCGGCAGCACCCGGCGCGGACCGGGAGGCCGGGGTCCCTGGCTCGGTGACGAC
>JBBRHF010000009.1:0-46101 GCA_038223055.1 Actinomycetes bacterium
TGAGGAATCTTCCGAGCTCGAGGCGACGTCAGGGGTCGTGACCTACGGCTGGGGGATGATCCCGGTGACGGTCGGCATCGGCGACACCGAGTGGGCGACATCACTGTTTCCGAAGAACGGTGCCTACGTCGTGCCGGTGAAAGCAGATGTGCGCCGAGCCGAGCGGCTCGAGGAGGGCGACACCGTGCGGGTAAGACTCTCGGTGTCGGTCTGACGTGCGCATCTCTCCAGGTTGCGGCGTCCGCCTGACGGCACTGGTCGGTGACTTCGACCCCGTTCACCGTCAGATTCGTCGGACAGATCGACGTCATCGAAGGTCCGCCGCTCGTTCCCGCCCATGCCGACAGTGCACCCACCCACCGTCGATCTGGCGAGGTCCGGCCGCGAGATACCCGGTGCGATGAGTTTCGACTCGTGTCATGGTCTGATCTGCGGACCGATCCAGCCGGCGACGGAGGACGACGATGGCGAAGCTGATCTACTCGATGATCACCTCACTCGACGGCTACGTGGCGGACGCGGACGGCAACTTCGACTGGAGTGCCCCCGACGAACACGTCCATGCCGCAGTCAACGACCTCATGCGCACGATCGGGACGCACCTGTACGGACGTCGGCTCTACGAGGTGATGCTCGCCTGGGAGACCCTCGACATCGCCGATGAACCCGAGGTCAGCCAGGACTTCGCGGCGATCTGGCGAGGCACCGAAAAGGTCGTCTACTCCAGGACGCTGGAGAAGGCATCCAGCCAACGCACCCGGATCGAGCGGGACTTCGACCCCGACGCGATCGTGCAACTGAAGGCGTCCCTGGATCGGGACCTGCTCGTGGGCGGTCCCGACCTCGCGGGCCAGGCGATTCGGGCCGGCCTGGTCGACGAGCTGCACCTGTTCGTCTCCCCGGTCGTGGTAGGCGGTGGCACCAGGGCGCTGCCCGACGACGTTCGCCTCGACCTCAAGTTGCTCGACGAGCGTCGCTTCGCTGCCGGGGTCGTGCACCTCGCCTACTCACATGACTGATGCCGACGACGTACGACGCCTGGCACTGGCCCTGCCCCAGGTGGTCGAGATCGAGAGCGCCGGGTTTGACTTCCGGGTGGCGGACAGGGGGTTCGTGTGGTCCTACCCCGAGCGCCGCCCGGGCAAGCCACGGCTGATCCGGACCGACATCGCCGTGCTGTTCGTCGGCGACGAAGCGGAGAAGCAGGCTCTGCTGCTGGGCGAGCCCGAACTGTTCTTCACCACGCCCGGCTACGACGGCTGGCCGCTGGTGATGCTGCGCCTCGCCGAGGTCGGCGTCGAGCGCCTGGAGGAACTGGTGACCGACGCATGGCGGATGCGGGCCCCGGACCCGGTCGGCCGCGCCCTCGACGCGGCCGCCCGTCCCTCGCTCGTTCTCAGCCGAGAGCCGCCCGGTGCGCCTCGGCGACCTTCACCGCCACGAGCAGCGCGACCGGAAGGCTGAGGAGGAGCACCGAGAGGGCCAGCGGGACGCCCGCAGCGGGGGCGCAGCCCAGCGCGAGGACCCCCCCGGCCGCCACCCGCATCTCCGGCGACCCGGTCGCTGCCTCGTCCCACAGCGCCCCGTGAAGGGGCGTGAGGAGCAGCAGGTAGACCGCCACCGGGACGGCGACCGCGAGCGACACGACGACATCGCCGGCGGCGACCGGCCCGGTGACCGCCTCCGCGGCGACCTCAAGCCCGGCGCCCAGAGCGGCCAGGGCCGCGAACATCGCGAAATGCCCATAACCCCACACGAAGGCGCGGTCACGGTGGGTGGCCAGGCCCGCACCGGTAGAACGGAGAAAGTACAGCCACCACAACCCGAACAGCAGCAGCAGCGCCGCGATCGACACGGCGACCAGCGCCGCCGTCAGCCCATGCTCCGAGAGCCCCAACTGCACCGCCGTGGTGGCCGCCAGCACGCTCTCGCCGAGCAGGATGATGGTGAACAGCCCGTAGCGCTCGGCGATGTGGTGGGGGTGCCACCTGGTTCCGCCGGTCCGCTCCGCCCACAGCGGGACAGAGATCTCCGCCAACACCAGGAAAAGGAACGACGGCAGCAGGAAGCCGCCCGGCAGGAGCAGGCGGAACAGCCACAGCACCTCGAGGGTGGCGATGCCCGAAGCGTAGCGACGGCAGGTCCGACGGCCTTGCCTGTCACCGGCTCCGGCCCGCAGCCATTGAGCCACCATCGCCACGCGCATGATCGCGTAGCCGACCGTGACGGTGGCGAAGTTCGCGTCGGCGAAGGCCGCCGGCACCCCCGCCGCCAGCACCAGCACGCCACCCATCTGCACCATCGTGAGCAAGCGGTACGGCGTGTCGTCGGTGTCGTAGGCAGAGGCGAACCAGGTGAAGTTGACCCAGGCCCACCAGATCGCGAAGAAGACGGTGAGGTAGCCGAGCAGCCCTGCCACGACGCGCGCCTCGGCCACCTCGCGGGCGAGCTCGGAGGCCGCGAGCGAGACCGCCACGACGAAGGTCAGATCGAACAGCAGTTCCAGCGGGGTGGACGCACGGTGCTCCTCGTCCGCGTCACGTGCCTGCATGCTCACCCGCCAGGGGCGCACCGTGAGGCTGGGCACCCGGCCCGTGGCCTGCCCGTCGGATGGCCCAGGTTGGAGGTTCTGCGGATGGCTCACGGTCAGGCACCGTACGCCACGGATCACCATGTCCGAGTTCAGGCCGAGACGGGCGTCAGGCGACGGGTGCGAAGGCGCGACCGTCCCGGTCCAGATGTAGGGCGCGGAGACCGCGCTCAAGCTGGCCGACCGCATCGTGTGGGTCACTTGTGAGCCACAGAGGCTCGCACGGCTGGGCGGGCAGCCACGTGCTGCACCCCTACGAGACCGACCGGCGACCGGTCGTCTGGTCGACCGGCTGCTGGTCCGCCGGCTATTGGCGCATGCTGCCGGTGTCTAGGTAGCGGGCGTGCCACGACAGCGCCTCGGTCAGCAGGTGGGGAGTGTGCTTGCCGCGCGAACCGGCGACGGCGCGGTCGAAGTAGTCCTGCAACGCGGGCTGGAAGTCCGGGTGCGCGCACTTGTCGATGATCTGCTGGGCGCGGCGGCGAGGGGGCAGGCCGCGCAGGTCGGCCAGCCCTCGTTCGGTGACCAGGACGTGGACGTCGTGCTCGGTGTGGTCAACATGGCTGACCATCGGCGCGATGCAGGAGATGGCCCCGCCCTTGGCCGTGGACGGGGTGAGGAACATCGAGATGAACGCGTTGCGGGCGAAGTCGCCGGAGCCGCCGATGCCGTTCATGATGCTGGAGCCCATCACGTGGGTGGAGTTGACGTTCCCGTAGATGTCGGCCTCGATCATGCCGTTCATCGCCAGGCAACCGAGCCGGCGGATCACCTCCGGGTGGTTGCTGATCTCCTGCGGGCGCAGCACGATCTGACGGCGGTAGTCGGCGATGTTGGCCTCGAACTCGGCCAGCCCGCCCGGGCTGAGCGAGAACGCGGTGGCGGAAGCGAAGGACAGCGTGCCCGAGCGAAGCAGGTCCAGCATCCCGTCCTGGATCACCTCTGTGTAGGAGGTCAACTGGTTGAACGGCCCGGCGTCCAGCCCGGCGAGCACCGCGTTGGCGACGTTGCCGACGCCGGACTGGATCGGCAACAGACTCGCGGGAAGGCGGTCGCGCACCACCTCCTGGGTGAGGAACTCGAGCAGGTGGCTGGCGATCAGGTTCGACGCCTCGTCGGGTGCCTTGAAGGAGGTGTTGCGATCCGGGCTGTCGGTCTCGACGATGGCCAGGATCTTCTCGGGCGGGCAGCGCAGGTGCAGCTCGCCGATGCGGTCCGACGCGGCGGTGATCTGGATGGGCCGGCGATCGGGCGGCAACTCGGTGCCGTAGTAGATGTCGTGCATGCCGTCCAGCTCCGCCGGCTGGCGCGAGTTGACCTCGAGGATGACCCCGTCCGCCCGGTCGATCCAGGTCTTGTTGTTGCCGACCGAGGACGACGGGATCAGCGCCCCGCCCGCGGTGATGCCGGAGATCTCAATAAGCGCGAGGTCGAGGTGGCCGAAGAATCCCTCCCAGACCATCTGGGCGACATGGGACAGGTGCACGTCGAGGTAGTCCATCAGCCCCGCGTTGATCTTGGCGCGGGTCACCGGGTCTGACTGGTAGGGCATCCGCAGCTTGATCCCGTCGACCTGGGCCAGGACGCCGTCGATCTCGGGAGCAGTCGACGCACCGGTCCACACGCTGATCGCGAATTCTTCGCCCCGGGTCTTCGCCTCGGCGATGCGCCGCGCGAGGACGCCCGGCACCGCCTTCGGGTAGCCGGCGCCGGTGAACCCGCTCATGCCGACGCGGGCGCCGGGCTGGATGAGGTTGGTGGCCTCCTCGGCCGACACCACCTTGCTCGCATGCTCCGCTGATCTGATCCGGTCGCCGCCTGCCATGCCAACCTCCAGTAGTGGTGAGTACGTCGAGCACCGCCGGGGCACCGATCCGCCACTCGCCAGTCGGACCGGCCATCGGTCCGGTCAGCAGCAGCGCGACTGCGGGTTCCGTTCCTTGTGTTCGGCCCGGTGCCGCTCGAAGTCGCGGCGGGTCATCGGCGTGACGCCCTGGCCGCGGCAGCGCTCGAGGTAGTCGTCCCATTTGGCCTCACCGGTGGCCGCCTTGAGATACCACAAGATCCCCCGCCCGGCCTGGAGAACGGCGGCCCTCATCGCGGCGCACCCGAGCCGGCCAGCTGACGTTGGCCGTCCTCGTAGTCGCGCACGGCCTGCTTCTCCTGCTTGGTCGCGAAGAAGTCCGAGGGAGCGACGATCGTGGAGGGCGTGGCCGGGTCCTCGCTGGTGGGCAGGCCGCCAGCCTTGGCCGCCTTGACCCAGATCGGGATGGCGCTGGCGACCACGAGCAGGGTGAGCAGCGCGAAGACGGCCTGCAGCACGCCGTTCATAGTGGAGTTGGTGATGATCTGGTGCATCTGGTCGGTCGTCGTCGCGGGCGCAAGCAGGTCGCCCTTGTCCAGCGCGGTCTGGTAGAGCGAGCGCTGCTCGAAGTAGCCGATCTTCGGGTTGCTGGAGAACACCTTCTGCCAGCTCGCCGTCATCGTGGTGATCAGCGCCCAGACAAGGGCGATGCCAGGAACCCAGGCCCACTTGGCCTTGCCATGCTTGAACAGCAGGGTCACGCACAGGGTCAACGCGATGCCGGCGAGCAGCTGGTTGGAGATGCCGAACAACGGGAACAGCTGGTTGATCCCGCCCAGCGGGTCGGTCACGCCGACGTACAGGATGTAGCCCCACAGCCCGACGACCGCGGCGCTGGCCGACCAGGACGCCGGGCGCCAGGTGATGTTGCCGTAGCGCGGCCAGAAGTTGCCGATCGTGTCCTGCAGCATGAAGCGCCCGACCCTGGTGCCGGCGTCGACGGCGGTGAGGATGAACAGCGCCTCGAACATGATCGCGAAGTGGTACCAGAACGCGGCCAGGCCTCCGCCGAAGGCGGTGCTGAAGATCTTGGAGATGCCGAACGCGAGTGTGGGTGCACCGCCGGTTCGCGAGATCAGGGTCTGCTCCTGCACGGAGGCTGCCGCGGCGCTCAGATCGGCCGGGCTGATCGTGATCCCCAGCGTGCCGATGAACTCCGCTGCCGCTGCCGGCGTGCCGCCGGTCGCTCCCGCGGGGCTGTTGATCGAGAAATAGAGCCCCTGGTCGATGACGCACGCGGCGATCAGGGCGCTGATCGCCACGAAGGACTCCATCAGCATCCCGCCGTAGCCGATCATCCGGACGTGGCTCTCCTTGGCGATCATCTTCGGCGTGGTGCCGGAGGCGATCAGTGCGTGGAAGCCGGACAGGGCGCCGCAGGCAATCGTGATGAACACGAACGGGAACAGCTTCCCGGCGAACACCGGCCCGTTGCCGTGGATGGCGAAGGAGGAGACGGCGTCGGCCTGAAGCGAGGGTCGGGCGATGACCAGGCCGACCCCCAGCAGCGCGATGACGCCGACCTTCATGAACGTCGACAGGTAGTCACGGGGGGTCAGCAACATCCACACCGGCAGGATCGAGGCCACGAAGCCGTAGGCCACCAGCGCGATGACCAGTTTCTCCTTGGACAGGGTCAGCGTGTCGTCGATGCCCATCTGCTCGACGTAGCCTCCGGCGATGATGGCCGCGAGCAGCAAGGCCACCCCGATCGCGGTGGCCTCCATGACTCGGCCGGGCCGCAGGTAGCGCAGGTAGAAACCCATGAACAGCGCGATCGGGATCGTGAGCGCGATCGAGAAGACGCCCCATGGCGACTCGGCGAGGGCGTTGACCACGACGAGGGCGAGCACCGCCAGGATGATGATCATGATGGCGAACACGGCGATCAGCGCGGCGATGCCGCCCACGAGGCCGATCTCGCGGCGCACCATCTGGCCGAGCGAGGTGCCGTCGCGGCGCATCGAGAAGAACAGCACCACGAGGTCCTGCACGGCGCCGGCGAAGATGACGCCGACGACGATCCAGATGGTGCCCGGCAGGTAGCCCATCTGCGCGGCGAGCACGGGGCCGACGAGCGGGCCGGCTCCGGCGATGATGGCCGCGAGCAGCAAGGCCACCCCGATCGCGGTGGCCTCCATGACTCGGCCGGGCCGCAGGTAGCGCAGGTAGAAACCCATGAACAGCGCGATCGGGATCGTCAGCGCGATCGAGAAGACGCCCCAGGGTGACTCGGCGAGCGCGTTGACCACGACCAGGGCGAGCACCGCCAGGATGATGATCATGATGGCGAACACCGCGATCAGCGCGGCGGTTCCGCCGACCACGCCGATCTCGTCGCGCACCATCTGGCCGAGGCTCTTCCCGTTGCGGCGCATGGAGAAGAACAGCACCACCGTGTCCTGGACAGCGCCGGCGAAGATGACTCCGACGATGATCCAGACCGTGCCCGGCAGGTAGCCCATCTGCGCCGCCAGAACCGGACCGACAAGCGGGCCGGCCCCCGCGATGGCCGCGAAGTGGTGGCCGAACAGCACCCGGCGGTCGGTGACGTCGAAGTCGACCCCGTCGTTGTGCCGCTCCGCCGGCGTGGCCCGGGTGTCGTCCACGCCGAGCACCCGGTAGGCGATGAGGCGGGCGTAGAACCGGTAGGCGATCGCGTACGACGACAGCGCGGCGAACAGGATCCACAGCGCCGAGACGTTCTCGCCCCGGGACAGGGCCAGCACGGTCCAGCACACGGCCCCGACCACGGCCACGACCACCCACACCGCCTTGCCTACGGGCGACGCCTTCTGCTCTGTCTGCTCAGGTGAAGTGATTGTGGACACGCAGATCCTCCCGGTCGGTGTGCGCTGGACGGGTCGATATGCCCTCTACCCCACACAATGTCTCACGGAACAAATCTCTCCCCTGCATAGGCGGGTGAATCGGTGCAACCACCGCGTTTGCGGCACCGCCGGGTGGTAAGGGGCGCCACCGGATCGACCGAAGTGGACCGGCTGCGCGGCGATGTGCGGCGTTCAGCCGGTCCACGCGCTCGTGGGCGGGCCGAAACGGCTGGGGGTGTGGCGGGTCGGCTGGGGGTGTGGCGAGGTCGGCTGGGAGGGCGGTGTCCCGGGCCTGAGGGACAATGACGCCGTGCTCGTCGTCCACCGCGCCGAAAGCGGCGCCGCGCTGGCCCGCGGCCTCGCCGAGATCCTGGCGACGCCTCCCCGCGACCCCTTCGCCCGCGAGGTCGTGGCGGTGCCGGCCAAGGGAGTCGAGCGCTGGCTGGCGCAGCGGCTGTCCCACCACCTCGGAACCGCATCCGGCGACGGCATCTGTGCCAATGTCAGGTTTCCCTGGCCCAGCACTCTGCTCGACGAGGCCCTGCAGGAGGCCTCGCCGGGGCATGCGGCGGCAGTGCGGCGGTGGGCTCCGGCGAGCGCGAGGTGGCCGCTGCTCGAGGTCGTGGACCGGTGCGCGCCGCGCGAGCCGTGGTGCCGCGCGCTTGGGCAGTACCTCGGCGCCGACGGCAGTGACCCCGGCGACCCCGGCGACACCAGTCGCAGCAGCGGCGGCAGCGGCAGCGGCAGCGGCGACAGCGGCGCGGACAAGGGCCGGCGGCTCGCCGTCGTCAGCAAGCTGGCCCGGCTCTACGACGACTACGGCCAGTCACGTCCGGAGATGCTGCGCGCCTGGGCCGACGGGCGCGACGAACTCGGCGACGGCATCACACTGGACGAGGACCTGCGCTGGCAGGCCGAGTTGTGGCGACGGCTGCGCACCCAGCTGGCCACGCCCTCCCCGGCGGAGCTGCTCGAGGCCGCCTGCTCCCGGCTGCGCGACCAGCCGGCGCTGTGCGCCCTGCCGGAGCGGATCTCGGTCTTCGGGGCTAGCCGGCTCTCGCCCGCCCGGCTCGCGGTCCTGGCCGCCCTCGCCGAGCACCGCGACGTGCACCTGTGGCTGCACCACGCCTCACCGGGCCTGTGGGCCAAGGTCAACGGGGCGGACGCGACCCTGCGGCGGCGCGAGGACCGGACCCGCCGCGCACTGGTCAACCCGCTGTTGAGTTCGCTGTCCCACGACGTACGCGAGCTGCAGCAGCTTCTCGCCCGCCACGCGCCGACGGCGACCGACGTCCATCACCCCGGCAAGCCGAACCCGGGCACTCTGCTCGGCTGGCTCAAGACCGACCTCGCCGAGGACCGGCGCCGCGACCCGGCGCCCCCTCTGCAGCCGGACGACCGCAGCGTGCAGGTGCATGCCTGCCACGGGCGCACCCGCCAGGTGGAGGTGCTGCGCGAGGTGGTCGTCGGGCTGCTCGCCGCCGATGCCAGCCTGGAGCCTCGCGACGTGGTGGTGATGTGTCCCGACGTCGAGACGTTCGCGCCGATCATCGCCGCGACGTTCTCCCTCGACGCGCAGGACGAGGCCAGCCACCCGGCGGCGCAGCTGCGCGTGCGGCTGGCCGACCGCGCGTTGCGCCAGACCAACGCCCTGCTCGCGGTGCTGTCCCAGCTGCTCGAGCTCGGGACGGCACGCCTGACCGCCTCCCAGGTGCTCGACCTCGCCGGCACGCCCGCCGTGCGTCAGCGCTTCGGCTTCGACGACGACGAGGTCGAACGGCTGACCGACTGGGTGGTCAGCGCGGGCGTTCGGTGGGGGCTGCACCGCGATCACCGGCGCGCCTGGGCGCTCGGCGGCGTCGGGCAGGGCACCTGGCGCGCCGGGCTGGACCGGCTGCTGCTGGGCGTGGCGATGGAGGACGCCTTCCAGACTGTGGGGGACGTGGTCCCGCTCGACGATGTAGACAGCGCCGGCATCGACCTCGCCGGACGGCTCGCCGAACTGGTCGACCGGCTGGACGCGGCGCAGTCGACCCTCGCGGGCCGGCACACCGCCGAGGAGTGGATGTCGGCGCTGGAGGAGATGGTGCTCGGGCTGGCCGCGCCGACCCCCGACGCGACGTGGCAGCAGCTGCAGCTGCACGGGGAGCTGGCCGACCTCGCCGAGGCCGCCGCCGGCAGCTCCGCTCTGCTCGGCCTGGCCGACATCCGCTCGCTGCTCGAGGACACCCTGTCCGGGCGGCCGACGCGGGCCAGCTTCCGGACCGGTTCCCTCACCGTCTGCACGCTGGTGCCGATGCGCTCGGTGCCGCACCGGGTCGTGTGCCTGCTCGGCCTGGACGACGGCGTCTTTCCCCGGCAGAGCAGCCGAGACGGCGACGACGTGCTCGGGCGCGACCCCTGGGTCGGCGAGCGTGACCCGCGCAGCGAGGACCGGCAGTTGCTGCTCGACGCCATCTGCGCGGCGGAGGAGCACCTGGTCATCACCTACACGGGGGCCGACGAACGCACCAATGCGCCCGTGCCGCCGGCGGTGCCGCTGGGTGAGCTGCTCGATGCGCTGGACCGCACAGCGAGCGCCATGGGCGACCGGCGGGTCCGTGATGCCGTCACCACCCGGCACCCGCTGCAGCCGTTCGACCCGCGCAACTTCACTCCGCTCAAGCTGTGCACCCCCGGCCCGTTCAGCTTCGACCCGCTGGGGCTCGCCGGCGCGCTCGCCGCCGCCGGCCCACGCGCCCGACCGCCCAAGTTCCTCACCGCGACGCTGCCCGAGCGTGCGGCCGGGGACATCGCGCTCGCCGACCTGCAGCGACTGCTCGAGCACCCGGCCCGCGGCTTCCTGCGCCAGCGGCTGCAGGTCGCCGTGACCAGGGCCGAGGAGGATCCGGCCGACGACCTGCCGGTCGAGCTGGACGGCCTGCAGCTGTGGGCGGTCGGCGAGCGGGTGCTCACCGAGCGGCTGGCCGGGCTGGACCCGGCGGCCTGCATGGCCCTCGAGGCCAGCCGGGGAAGCCTGCCGCCGGGCCGGCTCGGGACGACCAGCCTGGGCAAGATCGGCCGCATCGTGGACGCGCTGGTCCGGGCCTCGGCCGCGGAGCGCGAGCACGCGCCCGAGTCCTACGACGTACAGATCGACCTGCCCGGCGGCACCACCCTGGCCGGGGCCGTCGGCGGCGTCCGCGGCGACGTGTTGCTGTCCCTCACCTACTCCACGCTGGCCGCTCGGCACCGGCTGCATGCCTGGGTAGGCCTGCTCGCCCTGACCGTCGCGCACCCCGGGCGGCAGTGGCGGGCAGTCACCATCGGCCGCGCCGGGAGCGGCGCCCAGCGCAGCCTTCTGGGGCCGCTGACCGCCGTCGACGCCACGACGGCGCTGGCGCAGCTCGTGGCGCTCTATCGAGCCGGGCTGCGCTGGCCGCTGCCGGTGCCGGTCAAGACCAGCCACCGCTACGCCGCCCAACGCCGCCGGCGGATGCGCGTTGCGGGCGCCCGGACGGCCGCGGCGAACGAGTGGGTGAGCGCTAAGTACCCCGGCGAGGCCGCCGACGCCGAGCACGCGCTGGTCTACGGGCCCGACGCTGCGCTCTCGATCCTCACCGACCAGGCTCCGGCACCCGATGAGGGCGGACCCGGGTGGCCCACCGAGGAGACCGACCGGTTCGGCCTGCTCTCACGGCGGCTGTGGACCCCGCTGCTCGAGGTCGAACGGATCGAGCGGTCGTGACCCGGGCTGCGACCTCGCCGGTCACACCGGCCACGGGATCGACGTCGGACCCGTCGGCCTTCGACCTGCTGGGCCCGCTACCGGAGGGCACGACGGTGCTGGAGGCCAGCGCCGGGACCGGGAAGACCTACACGATCGCCGGCCTGGTCGCCCGCTACGTCGCCGAAGACAAGGCCGCGATGGACGAGATGCTCGTCGTGAGCTTCAGCCGGGAGTCGACCCGCGAGCTGCGCGAGCGGGTCCGCGAGCGGCTGGTCAGCGCCCGCGACGGACTGGCCGACCCGACCGCAGTGCCGAGCCCGGACCGCCTGCTCGCCTTCTTCGCCGCGGTCGACCCGCCGCAGATCGCGGCGCGGCGGCGCCGGCTCGAGGACGCGCTCGCGGTGTTCGACGCGGCGACGGTGACCACCACCCACGGGTTCTGCCAGCAGGTCCTTCTCGCTCTCGGGACGGCCGGGGACCACGACCCCGGCGCCGCCCTCGTCGAGAACATCGACGACCTGGTGGGCGAGGTTTCCGATGACCTCTACCTGCGCAAGTGGGGCGGCGCCGACGCGGCCGCCGCGGAGATGTCCCGCGCCGACTTCCGGGCGCTGGCCCTCGCTGTGGCGAAGGACCCGGCGACCCACCTGCTGCCCGATGACCCGGCGATCGGCGGCCAGCCCGGCCTGCGGGCCCGGATCGCGACCTCGGTCCGGCTCGAGGTCGACCGCCGCAAGCGACGCCAGCAGATCATCGACTACGACGACATGCTGCTGCGCCTGGCCCGGACCCTCGCCGACCCCGTCACCGGCCACATCGCCCGGGCCCGGCTACGCGCACGCTACAAGGTCGTGCTGGTGGACGAGTTCCAGGACACCGACCCCGTGCAGTGGGGGATCCTGCGTGACGCCTTCCACGGGCACCGCACGCTGGTGCTCATCGGCGACCCCAAGCAGGCCATCTACGGCTTCCGGGGCGCCGACGTGCATGCCTACCTCGAGGCCAAGCAGTCCGCGGGCCTGGTGCGCACCCTGCCAACCAACTGGCGCAGCGACGCACCGCTCCTGGACGGGATGGCCGCGATCTTCGCCGGCGCCTCGCTGGGCGACCCGCGCATCCGCGTGCTGCCCGTGCAGGCCGCTCACCCGGGTCGACGGGTCGAGTCCGTCGCGCCGGTGCGGCTGCGGGTGCTGCCTCGCGAGGGCCTGGCGCTCAACGCCTACGGGACCACCAAGACTGGCGAGGCGCGCGACGCCATCGCGCGCGACCTGGCCGTCGAGGTGGTGTCGATGCTCTCCGGCGACGCTTCGTTTCGGCCGCACGACGGTGCCCCGGCCGGTCCACTCGAGCCGGGCGACATCGCGGTGCTGGTCCGCTCCAACCATCAGGCCCAGCTCGTCCAGACCAGCCTGCGGGCCGCCGGGGTGCCCGTCGTCTTGACCGGCAAAGCCAGCGTGTTCGGCACCGCGGCGGCGGCCGAATGGCAGCTGCTGCTGGAGGCGCTGGAACAGCCACACCGCACCACCCGCGTACGACGCCTCGCGCTCGGCTGTTTCGTGGGGCTGACCGCGGCCGAGCTCGACGAGCGCGGCGACCGCTACGCCGACGAGCTCGCGCTGCGGCTGCGGCGCTGGGGGGCCGTGCTCGAAGACCGCGGGGTGGCAGCCATGTTCGAGGCCATCTCGAAGACCCAGTCGCTGCAGCGGCGCGTCCTTAGGCAACGCGACGGCGAGCGGCTGCTGACCGACCTGCGCCACATCGCGGCGGTGCTGCACGAGGCGACCCTCGCCGGCCAGCTCGGCCGAACCGCGTTGCTCGCGTGGCTGCGCCGCAGGCGGGCGGAGCCGGCCAGCGAGGGTGGCCAGGAGCGCAGCCGCCGGCTGGAGTCCGACGCAGCGGCGGTGCAGGTGATCACCGTGCACACGAGCAAGGGCCTGGAGTTTCCGGTCGTTCTGGTCCCCTTCGCGGCCGACCTGTGGTCCGGCCGGGAGCCGGCTACCGCGGTCTTCCACGACGGGTCGGACCGGCGGGTGCGCGACGTCGGCGGCACCGAAAGCCCCGATTGGGCGGCCCACGTCGCCCTGCACAAGCGGGAGCAGGTCGACGACGAACTGCGGCTCACCTACGTCGCGCTGACCCGGGCGCAGTCCCAGTTGCTGCTGTGGTGGGCGCCGACCTACAACACCCCCACGTCGCCGCTGCATCGGCTGCTGCTGCACGACGATCCCTCGGTCGTCGCGCCGCAGTCCCTCGACGTACCCTCCGACACCGCGGCGCTGGAGGCGTTTCGGGTTCGGGCCGCGGGCAGCAACGGCGGGCTGGCCGTCGAGGTGGTCGCGCCGCGGCCGATTCCGGCCTGGTCCCCGCCCAGCCGGCCGCCACCAGCCCTGTCCGCCGCGACGTTTGACCGGACCCTCGACGAGTCCTGGCGGCGCACGTCCTACAGCGCGCTAACCGCGTCGGCGCACGAGCAGGGGCCCCGCCTCGGCAGCGAGCCGGAGGTGGCGCCGACCGACGACGAGAGCGACACCGAGGCCGACCCGGCCCTCGATGCGGCGGCGGACCCGGACGGGGAGCCGGACCACCGGCTGCGGACTGTCGCGTCGTCGTGGGACGCGCTGCCCGGGGGCACCGGTTTCGGCACGCTGGTGCACGCGGTGCTCGAGCGGCTCGACGACCCCGCCGACCCGGCGGCGCTGCGCGACGTCGTCGCGGCGCTGGCCGAGCGGCACGCGCTGGGGACCGCAGCAGACCGGTCCGCCCTCACCGACGCGTTGCACGCCGGGTTGCTCGTGGCGCTCGACACGCCGCTGGGGCCGTTGACGGCAGGCGCAGCGCTGCGCGACATCCCGGCCCAGGATCGGTTGCCTGAGCTCGACTTCGAGCTCCCGCTGGTCGGCGGCGACGAGCCGCGACCGGGGCGCGTGCTGCTGGCGGACCTCGTGCCGCTGTGGCGGGAGCACGCCGCGACCGGGCCGCTCTCGTCCTACGCCGACGCCCTGGCCGGGCTCGCCCCCGCCCCGCTGCGCGGCTACCTCACCGGCAGCATCGACGCCGTGCTGCGGGTCGGGCCGCCGGAGCAGCGGCGCTACGTCATCGTCGACTACAAGACCAACCGGCTAGGCGGCCGCGAGGAACCGCTGACGGCGTGGCACTACCGGCCCGCCGCGCTGGAGCAGGCGATGATCGAGTCGCACTACCCCCTGCAGGCTCTGCTGTACGACGTGGCGCTGCACCGATATCTGCGCTGGCGCCAACCCGGCTACGACCCGGCCATCCATCTCGGGGGCGTGCTCTATCTGTTCCTGCGCGGCATGAGCGGACCCGGCGTCACCTGTGCGGACGGGTCCCCGCCGGGGGTGGTCGCCTGGCGCCCCGCGCCCGGCCTGGTCACCGGGCTGTCCGACCTGCTGGCCGGGCAGGGATGACCGCGTCCTTCCGGCCGGAGCGGGCGTTACGCGCGCGCGGGCTGCTCGCAGCGTTCAACCGTGCCGGCATCCTGTCGGCGGCCGACGTGCACGTGGCCGACCGGCTGGGGGCGATCGGCGGTGAGCCCGACGAGGCGGTGCTGCTCGCCATCGCCCTCACGGTCCGCTCGACCCGGCACGGCTCGGTCGTGCTCGACCTCGACACTGCCGAGGAGACGACCAGCCCCGACGTCGACGCGGACGAGGCGCCGGACCTCGCCGACCCCGCGGCCGCGCTGGCCTGGCCGGCGGAGTGGGTCGCCCGGTGCGCAGCCAGCCCGCTGGTGACCGGCTCGACCAGCACGCCGGTGCGGATGCTCGGCTCGCGGTTGTGGCTCGCGAGATACTGGGACCAGGAGGCTGCGGTGGCCCGTGAGCTGCTCGAGCGGGCCGCCGCCCGCCCGGCCGATCTCGACCTCGACGTGCTCGCCGGCGGACTGGAACGGGTGTTCGTGTCGGGGCCGGACGACGATCAGCGGCTGGCTGCGGCTGTGTGCGCGCTGTCCCGGGTGAGCGTGCTCGCCGGCGGCCCGGGGACCGGCAAGACGACCACGGTCGCCCGGCTGCTGGCCCTGCTGCTGGAGCAGCACCCGGGCCGACGGGTCGCACTCGCCGCGCCCACCGGCAAGGCGGCCGCCCGGCTCGAGGAGGCCGTGCGATCCTCCACCGCCGCGTTGCCGGCCGGTGACCGCCTGCGGCTGGGCGAGCTGACCGCCACCACCCTGCACCGGCTGCTCGGCTGGCGACCGGAGGCCCGCAGCCGGTTCCGGCACGACCGGACCAACCGGCTGCCGTTCGAGATCGTGGTCGTCGACGAGAGCTCGATGCTGTCGCTGACGATGATGGCGCGGCTGCTGGAGGCGCTACGACCCTCGGCCCGGCTGGTCCTCGTGGGCGACCCCGACCAGCTGGCCTCGGTCGAGGCGGGCGCGGTCCTCGGCGACCTCGTCGACCCGGGGAGCGCAGGCCGGCGCACGCCGGAGTTCGCGGCGACGCTGCGTGCGGTGCTGCCCACGGTCGCCGTCCATGAGCGGGCGCCGGCCCCGGACGCGCTGCTGCGCGACGGGGTCACCGCGCTGTCGACCAACCGGCGCTTCGCCGCGGACAGCAGCATCGCCCGGCTGGCCACCGCCGTCCAGCACGGGCACGGGGGCGAGGCGCTGGAGGTGCTGCGCAGCGGCGACCCCGACGTGACGCTGATCGAGGTCGATGACGACGCCCGGCCGACGGGGGCGCAGTTGGCAGGTGTTCGCGCCGACGTACAGCAGTGCGGGTCGGCCCTGTTCGACGCCGCCGACCGGGGGGCCGCGCGAGATGCGCTCGGTGCGCTCGAGCGCCACCGGCTGCTGTGCGCGCACCGGCTCGGCCCGCGCGGGGTCGCCCACTGGAGCGCGCTCGCCGCGCGCTGGGTCGCCGAAGCGAGCCCGGGTCAGCACCACGCAGGCGGCTCGCGCGCCGACGGCCGCTACGTCGGGGAGCCGCTGCTGGTGACGACCAACGACTACGACATCGGTCTCTACAACGGTGACACCGGGGTCGTGGTCCGGGACGGCCCGGGTGGCCTGCTGGCCGTCTTCGGGCGCGGTGGTGACCCGATCCGCGTCCCGCTGGTGCGCCTGGGCGCCGTCCGCACGATGCACGCGATGACGGTGCACCGAAGTCAGGGCAGCCAGTTCGAGGGCATCACCGTCCTGCTGCCCCCGGGCGGGTCGGCGTTGGGAACCCGGGAGACGCTCTACACCGCGCTGACCCGGGCGACGGCCCGCGTGCGGGTGATCGGCTCGCCGGGCGCACTCGTGGCGGCCGTCGAGCATCCCGCGGCTCGAGCATCCGGGCTGCGGGAGCGGCTGCGGGCCGACTCGCCCTCCTGAGCGCAGCCGTGAAACCGGCTTCCGTGAGAGTAGGGTCGCCTTTGCACCGAGATCACCGAATCTGTCGGTGCGGAGCGATCGAGAGGATACCCTGCTATGAACCCGTCCGACACCCCGACCAGCCGGCGGGCGGCGTCCGCCGCACCCGCCGCGGCGCCCGCCCCCCCCGCGATCGCCGACCCGGGACCGCTCGGGCTCGCCGCGTTCGCGCTCACCACGTTCATGCTGAGCAGTTTCAACGCGCATCTGATCGACGCCAAGCTCGAGGCGGTCGTCTTGCCGGTGGCGCTTTTCTATGGGGGCATCGTCCAGGTGTTCGCCGGCATGTGGGAGTTCCGCACCGGCAACACCTTCGGGGCGCTCGCCTTCTCGTCCTACGGCGCCTTCTGGCTCTCCTTCGCCGGCTACGTCAAGTTCGTTGCCGGCGGGCTGCCGCCCGACCTCGCCCACCAGGCGACGGGGCTATTCCTGCTGGCCTGGACCATCTTCACGCTCTATATGACCGTGGCGTCCCGGCGGACGACCGGCGCGATCTTCGGGGTCTTCGTGCTGCTGAGCATCACGTTCGTCTGCCTGACCGTCGGCGCCCTCAGCGAGACCGTCGGGTGGACCAAGATCGGCGGCTGGCTGGGGCTACTCACGGCCCTCGGCGCGTGGTACGCGTCCTTCGCCGGGGTCACGAACGCGACCTGGAAGCGCCCGGTGCTGCCGACCTGGCCGGCCAAGGGCTGAGCCCACGTCGCCAGCCCGGTCGCCAGCCCGGCGGCGGTTTCACCAAGGGCCGTAGGTGCTGCTGTTGGCCGTCCGCATCGCGCCGACGTAGCCGGCCCGCTCGTGCTCGGCCTCATGGGCGTCTGCCGGGACGGCCAGCATCCCGCGGACCTGGCCGACTCCGGTGTATCCCTTGCGGGACAGCCAGTCCGACAGGCCGTTGATCAGCACGGTCGCGTGCTCGGGTCCATGGCGCAAGAGGGCCGAGGTCGTCATCACGACGTCTGCCCCGGCCAGGAGATAGCGGGCCACGTCGGCCGCAGAATCGACGCCGGTAGTAGCGGCGAGCGAGGCCCGGACCCGCCCGTGCAGCAGCGCGATCCACCGGCGGGGCAGCCGGGCGTCGGCGGGACTGGACAGGCCCACCGAGGACACCACGCTCAGCGTCTCGGGATCGATGTCGGGCTGCAGGAACCGGTTGAACAGCACCAGAGCGTCCGCTCCGGCCTCGTCCAGTCGCAGCGCCATCTCACCGGTCGAGCTGAAGTGCGGGCTTAGCTTGACCGCCACGGGGACGGTCACGGCGTCCTTGACCTGGGTGAGTACGTCGATGTGGCGCTGCTCCACGTCGCGGCCGGAGACGTGCCGGTCGCCCGGGACGTAGTAGATGTTCAGCTCGATCCCGGCCGCGCCGGCCCCCTGCATCGCCTTGGCGTAGGTGGCCCAGCTGCCGGGGGTGACGCCGTTGAGGCTGGCGATCACCGGGATGTCGACCGCGGCCGCGGCCCGCTCTAGCAGGCTCAGGTAGTGATGCGGGCCGGGCTCCTCCTCAGCCGTGGACGGGAAGTAGGACAGCGATTCGGCGAAGCTCTCGGTGCCGGCGTCGAGGATTCGCTCCGTCTCCTCCGCCTCGCGCAACAGCTGCTCCTCGAACAGCGAGTAGAGGACGACCGCGCCGACACCGGTGCCCGCGAGGCGGCGTACGGCGTCCACGCTGGTCGACAGCGGCGAGGCCGACGCGACCAGCGGGTTGCGCAGGTGCAGGCCCATGTAGTCAGTGGCGAGATGCATCAGTGGTCCTTGCGGGCGTCGGGGGTGAAGCGATCCGCACCGCGGGTCGCCATCTCTTCGTAGACCGCCCACCGTTGCGCGACGGCCAGCTCGGCCAGGCCGTGCAGGCGCTCGGCCTCGACCGGGTCGGTCTTGGTCAGGGACCGGTAGCGCAGCTCGCGCTGGGTGTAGTCGGCCAGCGCGATCCGTGGCCGCGGCGAGTCGAGCAGGAACGGGTTGCCGCCCGCCGCGCGGACCATCGGGTTGAAGCGGATCAGTGGCCAGTAGCCGCTGGCCACCGCGCGGGACTGCTGGTCCAGGCCCTTCTTCATGTCGATCCCCTGTGCGATGCAGTGGCTGTAGGCGAGCACCAGCGACGGCCCGTCGTAGGCCTCCGCCTCGCGGAAGGCCCCGAGCGTCTGCTGCGGGTCCGAGCCCATCGCGACTCGGGCCACATAGACGTTGCCGTAGGCGATCGCCTGCAAGGCGATGTCCTTCTTCTGTGTCGTCTTGCCCGCGGTGGCGAACTTGGCGACGGCACCGAGCGGCGTCGACTTGGATGCCTGCCCACCCGTGTTCGAGTAGACCTCGGTGTCGAGCACGAGCACGTTGACGTTGCGCCCGCTGGCCAGCACATGGTCCAGCCCGCCGGACCCGATGTCATAGGCCCAGCCGTCGCCGCCGACGATCCACACGCTGCGCCGCACCAGGTGGTCCAGGACGCTGCGCAGGTCGGTGACGGCCGGACCGTCGAGCCGGTCGAGCACCGGCAGCAGCGCCGCCACGCGTTCGCGCTGGGTGCGCAGCTCGGACTCGCGCAGCTGCGGCGCGTCCAGGATGGCATCGACGTGCTCGGCTCCCACGTCCTCGCGCAGCTCCTCGAGCCGGCGCCGCGCCAGCTCGGTCTGCCCGTCGACCGCGAGCCGGAAGCCCAGGCCGAACTCGGCGTTGTCCTCGAACAGGGAGTTCGACCATGCCGGGCCGCGGCCGGCGGCATCGGTCGTCCACGGGGTGGTGGGCAGGTTGCCGCCGTAGATCGACGAGCACCCGGTGGCATTGGCGACCATCAGCCGGTCACCGAACAGCTGGGAGAGCAGCTTGACGTACGGCGTCTCGCCGCACCCGGCGCAAGCACCGGAGAACTCGAACAGGGGCTCCAGGAACTGCGTGCCACGCACGGTGCCGAAGTCCACCCGGGACCGGTCGCTGCGCGGCAGCGTCTCGAAGAACGTGATGTTCTCGCGCTCGACGGCGACCAGCGACTCGCGGCGGCCAAGGTTGATCGCCTTGGTGAGCGGCTCCCCCGGCGCGACGACGGGGCAGGCGTCGACGCACAACCCGCACCCGGTGCAGTCCTCGACGTAGACCTGCAAGGTGTAGCGGCTGTCAGGCAGCCCGGGCGCCACCAGCGGTGCTGACCGGAACCCGTCCGGCGCATCCTCGATCCGGGCTGGGTCGTAGTACTTGGAGCGGATCACGCTGTGCGGGCAGACGAAACTGCAGTTGCCGCACTGGATGCACTGGTCGGCATCCCAGACCGCGACCAGCTCGGACACGTTGCGCTTTTCGTACTGCGTCGTGCCGCTGGGGTAGGTGCCGTCCACCGGAAGCATGCTGACCGGAAGGTTGTCGCCTCGGCCGGCCATCATCTCCGCCGTCACCGCGCGGACGAACTCCGGCGCCTCGGCTGGCACCGGCGGCGGCGGCTCACGGGTAGCCGAAACCTGCTCGGGCACCACGATCTTGTGCAGGTGCTCCAGCGTCTGGTCGACCGCGGCGTGGTTGCGTTCGACGACCTCGACGCCGCGCCGGCCGTAGGTCTTGGTGATCGCTTCCTTGATCTTGACGATCGACTCGTCCCGCGGAAGCACGCCGGAGATGGCGAAGAAGCAGGTCTGCAAGACGATGTTGATCCGCCCGGCCATGCCCACCTTGCGGGCGATCTCGCCGGCATCGATGGCATAGACGTCGATGTTCTTGGCCAGGATCTGCGCTTGGACGGGGCGGGACAGCTTGTCCCAGACCTCCTCCGGAGCGAACTGGCAGTTGAGCAGCAGCGTCGCGCCGGGCGCGGCCCGGCCGAGCACGTCGAGCTGGTCGAGCAGAGTGGACTGGTGACACCCGACGAAACTCGCGTTGTGCACGAGGTAGGGCGCCCGGATCGGCTGCGGGCCGAACCGCAGGTGGGAGATGGTCTGCGAGCCGGACTTCTTGGAGTCGTAGACGAAGTAGCCCTGGGCGTTCAGGCCCTCTTCGGATCCCAGAATCTTGATCGTGTTCTTGTTGGCGCCGACGGTGCCGTCCGCGCCCAGGCCGAAGAAGACGGCGCGCACGGTGTCGGCCGGTTCGATGTCCAGCAACGGGTCGTAGCTGATGCTGCTGCCCGAGACGTCGTCGTTGATCCCGACGGTGAAGCGGCGCCGCGGGCGGTCCACCCCGAGCTCGGCGAACACCCCGGCCACCATGCCGGGGGTGAACTCCTTGGAGGACAGCCCGTAGCGGCCGCCGATCACCCTCGGGAGATCGCGCTCGCCGTCCTGGTGGGACTCGGTGAGCGCTGCCAGCACATCGAGGAACAGCGGCTCGCCGAACGAGCCGGGCTCCTTGGTCCGGTCCAGCACGGCGATCCCGCGCACGCTGCCCGGAAGGGCATCGAGCAGCGCCCGGGCCGGGAACGGCCGGTAGAGCCGGACCTGGGCCACGCCGACCCGCTCACCCTGCGCGGTCAGCGACGCGACCGTCTCGTGCACGGTCTCGCCGGCCGAGCCCATCACCACGATGACGCGCTCGGCCTCGGGGTGCCCGCTGTAGTCCACCAGGTGGTAGGGGCGCCCGGTGCGCTCGCCCAGCCGGGTCATCGCGTCCTGGACCACGCCGGGAACCCGCTCGTAGAACGGGTTGACCGTCTCCCGAGCCTGGAAGTGGATGTCCGGGTTCTGCGCCGTGCCGCGGATGAACGGTCGGTTCGGGGACAGCGCCCGGTCGCGGTGGGCCCGGACCAGGGCCTCGGGCACCAGCGCGCGCAGGTCGTCGTCGGACAGCATCTCGATGGTGTTCAGCTCGTGCGAGGTCCGGAAGCCGTCGAAGAAGTGCACGAACGGAACGCGGGTTTCCATCGTGGCCGCCTGCGCGATCAGCGCCATGTCGTGCGTCTCCTGGACCGACGCCGCGGCGAGCAGCGCGAACCCCGTCTGCCGGACCGCCATCACGTCCTGGTGGTCACCGAAGATGGACAGTCCCTGCGTGGCCAGCGACCTGGCTGCCACGTGCAGCACCGCGGCCGTCAGCTCGCCGGCGATCTTGTACATGTTCGGGATCATCAGCAGCAGGCCCTGCGACGAGGTGAACGTCGTCGTGAGCGACCCCGCCTGAAGGGCGCCGTGCAGGGCACCCGCCGCGCCGCCCTCGCTCTGCATCTCGACCACTGCGGGCACGGTGCCCCAGACGTTGGTCCGGTTCCGGCTGGACCACTCGTCGGCGAGCTCGGCCATCGGCGAGGACGGGGTGATCGGATAGATGCAGCAGACCTCGTTGAGCCGGTAGGCGACAGAGATGGCGGCCTCGTTGCCGTCGATCGTGGCGCGCATCAGCGGGGGTCCGGAATCATGTCGATCGCGTGGACGGGGCACTGCTCGTAGCATGCGCCGCAACCGGTGCACCGTTCGTCGACGAACCGGTAGCGGTGGCCGACACCCAGCTTGATCACCGCTTCCTCGGGGCAGGCGCCGAGGCAGCCGTCGCACTCGCAGCAGTTGCCGCAGGACAGGCACCGGCGGGACTCGAAGGTGGCCTCGGTCTCGGACAGTCCGCCGGTGATCTCGCCGAACCCCTCGACCCGGGTCTCGGGTGGGAGCTCGGGATGCTCCCGGCGTGCGGCGTCGCCGAAGAACCACGGGTTGAGCAGGTCGAAGGTCGCCGAGGCGTGCTTGGGGCCGCTCGGCGAGGCGGTGCCACGCAGCCAGGCATCGATGTGGCGGGCGGCCTTCTTGCCGTGCCCCACTCCGATGGTCACGGTGCGCTCGCTCGGCACCATGTCGCCGCCCGCGAAGACACCCGGGCAGCCGGTCATCATCGACGCCGACACCGCCACGGTGCCGTCGCGGTCGAACTCCACTCCGGACACCTCGCGCAGGAACTTGGTGTCGGTCTCCTGTCCCAGAGCGAGAATCACCGTGTCCGCGGCGAGCGTCTCGAACCGGCCGGTCGGCTGCGGGTAGCCGGACTCGTCCAGCTCCATCAGCTCGACCTGCAGGTCCGGCCCGTCGAAGGTCGTGATGGTGCGCAGCCAGTTCATCTGGACGCCCTCGCGCTCGGCCTCCTCGGCCTCCGCGGCATGTGCCGGCATCTGGTCGCGGGTGCGCCGGTAGACGATGAGCGCCTCATCGGCGCCGAGGCGGCGGGCGACGCGAGCCGCGTCCATCGCGGTGTTGCCCCCGCCGTAGACCGCCACCCGGCGGCCGAGCACCGGGCGCTCACCGGAGGCGACGCTACGCAGGAACGACACGGCATCCACGATGCGCCCGGCGTCGCGGGCGGGGATGTCCACCCGCTTGGACAGGTGTGCCCCGACGGCGACGAAGGCCGCGTCGAACCCGCCCTCGTCCCGCTCGGCGGCGAGGTCCTCCACCAGATGGTTGCAGGTGATCTTCACGCCCATGGCGGTGATGCGGTCCAGCTCGCCGGTCAGGACGTCGCGCGGCAGCCGGTAGGCGGGAATGCCGTAGCGCATCATCCCGCCCGGCTCGGCGCCCGCGTCGCGGATCTCGACCTCGTGCCCGAGGCGGGCGAGGTGGTAGGCGGCCGAGAGCCCGCTCGGACCCGAGCCGATGACCAGCACCCGCTTGCCGGTGCGGACTTGCGGGGGCTCGAAGGTCCAGCCGCGCTCCAGCGCGAGGTCGCCGAGGAACCTCTCGACCGAGTGGATCGAGACCGCGCTGTCCAGCTGGGCGCGGTTGCAGACGGTCTCGCACGGGTGGTAACAGACCCGTCCGTGGATCGAGGCCAGCGGGTTGTCGGCGACCAGCACCCGCCACGCCTGCTCGTGCCGGCCGTCCATCGCCAGGGCGAGCCAGGCCTGGATGTTCTCCCCCGCCGGGCAGCCGGAGTTGCACGGCGGCAGCAGGTCGACGTAGACCGGATGCTTCTCCCGGACCGGCCCGGACCGCGACCGACCCGTCAGCAGGTCCGGCAGTGCGGTGGCATCCCGCGGTGGGAACGTCACTCCGCACTCCCCGAGAAGCACAGCCGAGCAGACCGAAAACCCAATGTCACCATAAAGCGACCATACGCCCTAGCGCGCGGGGAGCCGAAGCGCCCGCCCCAGGGGCTTGGCCAGCAAGGTGGCGTAGTCCGCGGTGAGGTGCCACCTGTCGACATGCGTGACCACCCCGTTAACCACCATCGGGCAGACCGTGCGGGTGCAGAACCAGTCGAAGACGTCCACGTAGGGCGTGCCGGTGTTCTTGGCCACCCTCCGCTGCAGGCCGTCGTGGACCTCGCGCACCGCCCTTGTCGTCGGCTGCGCGCACGTGTCGATCCGCCCGGGATGGTCGGCGAGGCACTGGGCCGGCTCGGCACTCATCACGGGGGCGTCGCCCAACAGGACGACACGACCTGCGGCGGCCTTGATCCGGCGCAGCGTCGTACGGGCCCCCGCCGTCCACGCCGAGGCCAGCCCATCCTGGCTGTGCGGCGCCGACGGCAACGACACCCCGTAGGCCGTGCTCGACACCACCACGAGCGCCGGGTGCAGGGTCCTGATTCGGCGCAGCGCCCAGGAACGCCAGTCGTCGCACTCGCGAAACGGCCGCTTGTCGACCTTGTTGTAGACCGTGACCGACGGGAACGGGCACAGCGATTTTGTCAACAACACCAAGGCAAATCCCTGCCTGGTCCCTGTCACGTCCAATGCCGGCAACCACTGGGCGGCGTGCGAGTCGCCAAAGAGCACCACGGTGCGCTTGGACCGCACGTCGCCGTAGCGGCACGGCGGCGAACTGGTCTTCCTGGCGTAGACCAGGCAGCCGTCGAAGTTGGCTGGTGAGGCGTGCGCGGTCAGCTCGCCCAGCGCCGGTGTCACGTCAGGTGGCAGCCGCTGGACCCGAGCCGAGGTCGCGACCGACGCGGCGACCCCGCGAAGGTGGGGCCCGACACCGGACCCGCCCGCCTCGAGGGTTGCCCCGGACAGTCGGTCCCGCGCCGCCGCAACCGCAACGGCCCTGGCAGTCGCGGCATCGCTGATGAGAACGTTGCAGGCGAACAAGACTGCCACCAGGGCCAGCGCACCGAACCCCAGGCTGTTGCTGGAACGCGCGACCAGTCGCGGCGAGCGCCGCACCGGGTTCTCGAGCAGGTGGAAGGTCAACACTGCCACCACGAGGGACACGGCCACCAGGGCCAGTCCCGAACTCGTGCTCAACCGGCCCCCGTGCAGCGCCGTCCCGACGACCAATACCGGCCAGTGCCATAGATAGAGCGAGAACGACATGGCGCCGAGCCACTGCAGCGGGCGGCGGCGCAGCAGCACCTCCGCCCCTCCGCCCGGATCGACCGTGCCGCCCGCGACCACGAGCGCTGTCCCGAGCACCGGCAGCAGGGCGGCGCTGCCCGGGAAGGCCGTCCGCTCGGTGAACACCGCCGCCGAGGCGACGACCCCGGCGACACCCAGCCAGCTGAGCCATCGGCCGAGGATCCTCGGCAGCCGGCGCAGCAGTCCGGCACCCACAGCGAGCAGTGCCCCGACCCCGAGCTCCCAGGCCCGGGTCACGGCGGAGAAGTAGGCCTCCGTCGCCGCCTGCGCCGTCTGGACCAGACACCACGCGAATGAGCCCGAGCTGAGGACGACCAGCACGGCGCCGACGCCGAAGCGCATGCGGTCCCTCGGCATCAGCTTGACCACCAGCAGGATGAGCAGCGGCCACACCAGGTAGAACTGCTCCTCCACGGCCAGGGACCAGTAGTGCTGCAACGCGGACGGCGGCGCGGACGCCTGCAGGTAGTCCGTGCCGACGGCGGAGAACCGGACGTTGGCCAGGAACCCCGCAGCCCAGCGCGCGTCGGCGTAGACCTGCTGGGCCCGAACGAAATTGAGTAGCCAGTGCGACGCAAGCACGGTCACCACGATGACGAGCATCGAGGCGGGCAGGATGCGCCGCGCCCGTCGGGCGTAGAAGCCGCCGATCGAGACCGTCCCCGTCGAGGCCGCTTCTCGTAGCAGCAGGCCGGTGATGAGAAACCCGGACAGCACGAAGAACACGTCGACCCCGACATAACCGCCGGGCAGCCAGGTGACGCCGGCGTGGAAAAGCACGACGAGGCCGACGGCCACAGCGCGCAGCCCTTCGACGTCGGGCCGGAAGGCGCGCTCCGCCCCCACCCGCGTCGATTCGCGAAGCGGCGCGGCGGACGGAGCGGTTCGAATGCTCACGAGCGCACCCTGTGCCCACGGGGTGCGCGAAGGGCGCCGCGGATCGATCGTGGGGTTGTCGCGGCGGGCGACCCCCCGAGGAGAGCGGCACCGGCGAGCACCGCCAGGTAGGCCGCGTACGGCATTGTCACACCGGCGTTCGACAACGGCCACCACAGGGCGATGGGTGCGGTCCCGGCGTCGCGCAGCAGATGGGCGGATACGCCGATGACGCACCCGGTCAGGACGCGGGACAGCGGCCGGCGTCGGGCGACCACGGCGCATACGCCGAGGCACAAAACCGTTGCGAGGGAATGGGCATAGGGCCTCGGAGTGCCCGCGGTCAGCAGGTCGGACCCGAGCACGAGCGGCAGGTGGTCAACGTCGATGAGGACGGTCGCGCACAAGGCGCCAACCCAGGTGCTGCCCGGCAGGCCACCACGCGCAGCACTCACGGCCGCCGTGACAAGCACGCCGGTGGCGAGGTGGGCCGGTTCGTCCAGCATCCCCAGGACGGCGTAGCCAGGGTCGGCGGCGCGGATCACCAGATCGAGCCCGACCACGGCCACCAGCAACGCCGCGGGCTGCGCCGCCGACCGATGTACTCCAGACATTGAGCCCTCTCCGTGCATCGTCGCCGACCGCGGCGACACCGGCGTCAGCGTTCCCAGGGTGCCGATAGTGCCGCACAACAGAGGCGCTGCGAAAGCCGCAAAGAGGTCCAAACCAACCTTTTACTCAGAGTTTACGCCTGACCACTTGCCGTAACTTTGCTTCCGGCTAGATTTGTCGACATACCTCCCCGGGCGGCTCGTTCGGGCCCTTTTCTCGCTGACGCCTCCGGCGCGTCCGACCCCACCGACAGGACCCGGCCCATGGCCTTCGATCAGGACGCCGTCACCCGTTCCGCCCGCAGCCTCCACTCCACGCCGCGGGTCGAAGCCCCGCATGTCCAGGCACTGCCCTGCGACCACCCGCCCCCCGCACCGGAAACGGTGAAGCTCTCGATCGTGATGCCCGCCTTCAACGAGGCGCGGACCATCCGCGGCGCGGTCGACCACGTCCTCGCCACCACCTATCCGTGCGACATCGAGCTGATCGTCGTGGACGACGGCAGCGACGACCGGACGGCCGAGCTGTTGGAGGACGTGGTCGATCCGCGGCTGGTGGTGCACCGCCACGTTCGCAACATGGGCAAGGGAGCCGCCATCCTCACCGGCATCAGGGTCGCCGAAGGAACCCACCTGCTGCCGTTCGACGCCGACATGGAGTACTCCGCGCACGACATCGCCCGCCTGCTTCAACCAGTTCTCGATAAGCGCTGCGACGTCGTCTACGGGACGCGGCTGTTCGGGGTCAACACCGTCTACCGCTCCTTCCGCTACAAGCTCGGCAACCAGGCCATGACCTTCGCCGCGAACGTGCTCTTCGACAGCGCCCTCAGCGACCTGCACAGCTGCCTCAAGCTCGTCCCCCTGCCGATGCTGCGCCAGATGCGGCTGGTCGAGCTCGGTTTCGGGCTGGACACCGAGATCACCGCCAATGTGCTGCGCTTCGGGTCGCGCCCGTTCGAGGTGCCGGTGTCCTACCACGCTCGCTCGCGACTGGAGGGGAAGAAAATCAACTGGCGCGACGCCGTGCGCTGCATCCGCGTGTTGGGGCGGGTGCGGATGGCCCCCGACCCTCGCCCGGCCGACCTGCTCGCCGGCCGCACGAGGGGCGTCAGCGCGACTCGCACGCCAAGGGTTCGCCAGAGCCTGGCCCGGGGCAGCTCGCTGCCCAGCGCCGTGTCCCTGCGGCGGACCGCCGCGGAAGGGTCCCGTCACGGTCTGGTCATCGACCTGAGCACGGACGCCACCCGCCAGCTCGCCGGGGCAGCGGAGTGAGAGGACTCCCGTCTCGGGGTCACCTAGCAGTCATGGTCATGGTCGCCGGCGTGGTTGCCGCGCCCTCGCTGGCACAGGCGGACCCGGTGCGCTCAGGCCTGGAGCAGGCCGGCTTGCTGCCACGACGCGCAGCCTTCACCGAGTTGTCCATCAAGCAGTACGACGTCTTGTTCCAGACCGTCACCTTCGAGGGCGACGTGCACTTCGACGTTCTCGCCACGAACAACTCGACCCGCACCCAGCACTACACCTGGTCGGCGACTGTCGGCCCGCAACAGGCCGCGATCCGCGTCGACGGCGGTCGACTCACGCTCGCGGGCGCCGTCACGAAGGAGATCCCCCTGCATTTCGCCATCCCCGACTGCCTGGTCCGCAACAAGATCACCTTCCGCCTAGCCGCCAAGGGCCAGCGCTCCCCCGAGATCCACTACTGGGTGCTGCCGCGAGGGTCCGCGGCCTGGAAGATCTCGGGAGGGCCGAGCTGTGGCGCCTGACGTCGTCCTCGCCGTCGTGACCGACTCGCTCGAGCCCTTCCATACCGGAGGCAAGGAGGCCCGCTACGCCGGTCTACTCCCACGGCTGGGCCAGCACGGCATCCGGGTCGAGGTGCACACCATGAGGTGGTGGGGCAGCGCGCAGCCGCCCGACGTGCCGGGGCTGCGGTTGCGCCCCCTGTGCCCTCGGTGGAACCTTTACACCGGCACGCGCCGGTCGATCTGGCAGGCCTGCGCCTTCGCCGTGTCGTCGTTGCGGATGCTCACGCGGCCCTTTGACGTGCTCGAGGCCGACGCCATCCCCTTCGTGCAGCTGTTCCCCCTGAAGCTGGTCGCCCGGTTGCGCCGCAAGAGGTTTGTCGTGACCTGGCACGAGGTGTGGGGACGTAACTACTGGACGTCCTACCTCGGCCCGCTGGGTCGGGTGGCCGCCGCACTCGAGCGGATGGCCGCCTCCCTGCCGGACCACATCGTCGCCGCCTCGGCAGGCACCGCCGAACGGCTGGCCGACCTGGGTGTGTCCGCGAGCCGCATCACGGTCATCCCCAACGGGATCGACCTGGCGGAGGTCGATGCAGCCCCGGTCTCCTCGACGGTCGGTGACATCGTGTGCGTCGGGCGGCTGCTGGCGCACAAGAATGTCGCGGTCCTCATCGAGGCCGTGGCGCAGCTGCACCGTCTCGGCCGGCGCGTCTCGCTGACCGTCATCGGCACCGGTCCCGAGCTCGACCGGCTACGCGAGCTCGTGCGGTCGCTGCGGATGACGTCGTACGTCAGCATCGTTCCTCCGGTCGAGGCGCGCCGGGACCTGCTCGCCGCCATGAAAGGCGCGTCGGTTCTGGCGTTTCCCACGGTGCGCGAAGGGTTCGGCATGGTGGCCTTGGAAGCGTTGGCCTGCGGCACGCCGGTGGTCACCACCGACCACCCGGACAACAACGCGCGCCACCTCATCGCCCCCGGGGTCAACGGTTTCACCTGCGGCACCGGCGTGCAGGAACTGGCGCACGCGCTTGCCCGGACGCTGGACCAGGCACCCGCCTTGTCGGCGGGCGCGGCGGCGTCCGGCCGGGACTTCTCCTGGGACGCGCTGGCCGCGACCCTGGCGAAAGTGGTGCTGGGATGAGGTTCCTGCTGCTCAGCCCGCTGCCTCCCGCCCGCGACGGCATCGCCGACTACACCGCGCGGCTGGCGGCGGCCTATCAGGTCGCCGGGCACGCCGTTGCGGTGGTCACCGCCGTGCGCCAGGTCGACCCTGCATGGACGCCCGTGCTGGGCGCCCTGTCGTGGTCTCCGCTGCGGCTGCTCCGGGTGCTGCAGGCGATACGTCGTTGGGCCCCCGACGCCGTGCAGGTCCAGCACGGCATCGCGACGTACGGCGCGCGGTTGCTGCCGCTGTGGATCCTGGTCCTCGCGACCCGTCTGGTCGGCATCCCGGTCGTCATCACCCACCACGAAGTCACCCGCGACGTCGACCGGCTGGGGCTGGCGGGTCGCCTCTACTACCGCGTCGTCAGCACCCGGGCCGACGTCGTTCACGTTCACACCGAGCAGGCCAAGGACGTCCTGATCGAGCAGTTGGGGATCTCGCCCTGGCGGGTGCTCGTCAGCCCGCACCCGGTCTACGAGCTGCCCAGTTCCGACGTGACCGGTCCCGAACTGCTGGCCCGCCATGATCTTTGCGGGCGTCGGGTGTTGTTGCAGTTCGGGTTCGTCCATATCGAGAAGGGCCTCCGGGAGCTGGTCGACGGGCTGGCGCGGCTCGCGTCCCGCGATCCGGCCGTCCGCGAGCGGGTCCGGCTGGTCGTCGCCGGCGACGTGCGGCCTCGGTCGGCGGCGTTCGCCCGGTTCGAGGCGGCCGACCGCGCCTATCTCGAGGACGTACGTCGGCGTGCCGCCGACGGCGGCGTGGCCGGGCTCATCGTGTTCACCGGTCATGTCCCCGACGGTGAGGTAGCCGGCTGGTTCGCGGCCGCCGACGTGGTCGTGCTGCCCTACACGCACTCCGAGCAGAGCGGCGTGGCCAACCTCGCCATCGCCGCGGGGGTCCCGGTTCTGGCGTCCAGGACTGGCGGCCTGGGCACGCTGTTCGCCGGCGCTCTGCCGACGTTCGCGGCTCTGGACCCCGAGTCGATCGCCGACGCACTCGCCGGCTACCTCGAGCGCGCATCAGCCATGCCGGACCTGACCGAGCACTACGGCGATCTCACCCGCGCGGCCAGCCCGGCCGGTCTGGCCCGCTCGATCTGCCAGCGCCTCGGCCGGCCCGACCCGCTCGACGAGGCCGCGTGACCGGGCCTCCCCTTGTCACCATCGTGCTCTGCAGCCTCGACGGCGAGTCGACGATCGGCGCCACCCTGACCGCCCTCGCGGCCCAGACGGTGGCCGACGAGGTCGAGGTGGTCGTCGTCGACGACGGCTCGGGCGACGCGACTGCCTTCGTCGCCCGACGCCACGGCGCCCGGGTCGTGCAGCACGCGCACAACGCCGGGCTGGCCGCCGCACGCAACACAGGCTGGCGCGCCGCGAGGGCACCCCTGGTGGCCTTCACCGACGACGACTGCCGGCCCGCGCCCGACTGGGTCCAGCGCCTGGTCGCCGGCTTCGCCCGCCACCCCGGCGCCGCGGGTGCCGGCGGGCGCGTCGAGGGGTCCAGCGCTGCGACCTTCATGCTGCGCTATCTGCGGCGCAACAACCCGCTGGCCCCGCTGGAGGCCGCCCTGCTCGATGACGACCGGCTGGCGCATCGGCTGGCGCTCTACCTGCGGCGGTGCATCGCCGGTCCCGACGGGGAGGGAGAACGGGCCGTGAGCTCGGTGGTCGGCGCCAACATGCTGTTCCCGACGGCGGTCCTGGTGCGGCACGGCGGCTTCGACCCGCGGTTCCGGTTCGGCGGCGAGGAGGAGGACCTGTGCCGGCGCGTCGTGCGCAAGGGCGAGCGCCTGGTCTTTCTCCCCGACGCCGTGGTGGCGCACGACTTCGAGCCGGGTCTGGCCGACACCTTGCGCCGCAGCCGAGCCTATGGC
The DNA here is from genome assembly GCA_038223055.1 of Actinomycetes bacterium. Lineage (GTDB taxonomy): Bacteria > Actinomycetota > Actinomycetes > JACCUZ01 > JACCUZ01 > JBBRHF01. The sequence continues at coordinate 30,902 of JBBRHF010000009.1, forward strand.
CGGGGCAACGCCCGCATGTTGCGCAAGCACGACGGTCTTCGCCCGACGGTCTACCCGCTGCCCGTTGCCGTGGCAGGGCTGCTCGCGATCGCCGCTGCCCGCCGCAACGCCGCTGCAGCCCTTGCGGCGGCCACCTTGCCCACGATGCTGTTCTCGCGCTGGGTGCGCGAGGCGGCACGATCTCGTGACCTCGAGCTGCTGGCCTATCCATACGTCCAGCTGGCCCAGGAGACCTGCGGGAACATCGGCCTGGTGCAGGAGCTGCGCCGCGGGCGGGGACTGTTCGAGGGCGACCCGGACCCCCTCGATCCGGCCATCCGGGCAGAGCCGAGGCTGCCATGACCTTCACGCCCTTGTCGCACCTTCTGGAACAACCGGCCGAATCAGCGCGGCTGTACGTGCTGCCCGACGCCTCGTCAGACCAGTCGCCCTCCTGTCGCCCGTCGCCCGGCGCAACGGCATGGTCTGCATATGGGGGGCTCGTCCAGCTCGTGTTCGCCGCCGGCGGGTTCCACGCTGCTTTGCTGCTGCGTCCGAACGCGAGTGCGACACTGGTCGCTACGGCGTATGTCCTGCTCGTCCCGGGAGCGGTCGCCCTGCGCGCGCTGGCACTGGCGCCTCGCGGGGCCGCCGCGCTCCTGATCTTCTGCGTCGGCGCCAGCCTCGCCACGCTGCTCGCCGCCGCCCTCACGGTGAACACGATCGGTCCCGCCCACGGCATCGCGGCGCCGCTGGCCACGCGCCCAGTCGCCGTCGCGCTGGACGGGGCGGTGCTGCTGCTAGCCGCGGTGGCTCTGTGTCGCCGAGCCGCGAATCCGTTGCCCGTACCGCGGCGGGTGGCACCGTCGAGCGCACTGCTCCTGGTGCCGCTCGCGGTCGCCGGCGGCACCCAGCTGCTGGAGAGCCGCGGATCAAGCGCGCTGGTCCTCGCCGGGCTGGTCGCCGCCGGAGCGACACTGTTGTGGGCCACGGCTGCGGCCCGGGCCGGTCACGAGGGCAACGTCCTGGTCGCCGTCTACTGCGTCGCGCTTGCTCTCATGTGGTCCTTCTCGTTGAGATCCAGGGGACTGTACGGATTCGACATCCAGCAGGAGTTCGCCAGCTTCCGCACGACGGGGGAGACGCTGCACTGGGCTCCGCTGGCCAACGACCCGTTCAGCGCCATGCTCAGCATCACCGCCCTGCCGACCGTGCTCTGGCAGGTCACCGGCCTCGATCCGCTCGCCGTCTTCAAGGTCCTGTTCCCGGCGCTCTTCGCGCTGTACCCGGTCGCGATCTACGTGCTCTCCCGGCGGTGGATCCGCCCCACGGTCGCCCTGCTCACCACCTGCTTGCTGTTCCTGACCGGCAGCGTGGCTAGCCAGCTGCCGGCGCTGGCTCGCCAGGAGATCGGCCTGCTCTTGTTCGTCACCGCCCTGCTCGCCGCCTTCGACCGGTCACTGCCCCGCCGCGGCGCCCAGCTGCTCGTGCTGCTGCTCGGTTCGGGAATGGTTGTGTCGCACTACTCCACGACGTACATCGCGCTCGGCTCCTTCCTCGGCGCACGGGTCGTCGCTCTGGTTCTGCGGGTCCTGCGCCGGCCCGCGCGGCGACCGGTGATCTCCCTGCCCGTGGTCCTTGCGCTGATCGCCGCGTGTGCCCTGTGGACCGGCCCGGTCACCCACTCCGCCAGCAACGTGACGACCTTCGCCAGCGATGTCACGACGCACGGCGCGGAGATCCTGCCGCACGGCGGTCGCTCGCTGCTGATCCGGTGGCTCGCCGGGAACGTCACGGCCGCCGCAACGCCGAGGGCCTATTTCGACAGCGTGACCCAGGCGTACGACGAGAAGTACCCATGGCTGGCCGGCTACACGTTCAACCCCGGCGTCCAGGCGCACTTTCCCGCCGTGGCCTCGTCCCCGCCGGCCCTGCTGCCCTGGCAGCCGGGCCTCGCCGGCCCCCTCGGGCTCGCGATGACTCTCCTGCGCCAGACGGTCAACCTGGGGATCGTCCTGGGGTCCCTGGGTGTGCTCCTGCTGCTGCGACGACGGCGCATCGACACCGAGGTCGCCTCGCTGGTGCTCGCGTTGTTCGCGGTGACCGTCCTCGTGCGCCTGAGCGGGTCGGCGTCCTTTGCCTACAACCCCGAGCGCCTGGCGATGCAGACCGGCGCACTGCTCGTCGTCCCGCTGGGCCTGCTCGCGCAGCGCGCGCGCCGCCTGCTGGAACGGGCCGCCCCCGGGTCCGGGCGCCGGTGGGGCTTCCGACCGGACACGCCACAACGGCTGGCGGCCGTGCTCGTCTTCGCGGCGCTCACGCTGGTCTTCCTGGACGCGTCGGGCCTGGGGGCGCGGGCCTCCGGAGGCAGCCCACCCGGCAACCTGTCCGGCACCGGCGAGTATGCCGAACGCTTCCACAGCAGTGACCAGGACCTGGCTGCCGCACGGTGGATGATCGAGCGCCGGCGCAAGGACTCGATCGTGTTCGCCGACCGCTACGGCGCCCTGATGTTGCAGTTCAGCGAGGGCCGCGAGCACACAGGGGTTTTCCCGGACCTCACGCCCGGCACCCTCGACACGCGCGCGTTCGTGTTCGCCTCGTCCAGCAACATCGGCAACGGCCGCGCCCGCGGCACCACGCCGGACAACCAGGTCTCCTCGACGTACGTCTTCCCGACGACGTTTCTCAACACCTACAAGGCCGTCGTCTTCGACACGGGGTCAGCGAGGGTCTACTCATGACGCGCGCAACGATCGTCATCATCAGCAAGGACGAGCGGTCGCTCGCGGCGACGCTGGACGGCCTGCGCGACCACGCGTCCGGGGTCGAGCGCGACGTGCTGGTCGTCGATGCGTCACAGGGGCGCCTGGACGACGTCATGGCCACCCACCCGCAGGTGCGCTGGGTGACCCACACGCCGCCCCCGGGAAGCCGCAAGTCGGTGACCATCCCCGAGCAGCGCAACTGCGGGGTGCGCTCGGCCCACGGCGAGATCATCGTGTTCGTGGACGCGGGCTGCCGGCCCCAGCCGGGCTGGCTCGACCAGCTGGTCGCGCCGCTGGCCGAGGGCTCGGAGTCGGTCACGGCCGGCAGCTTCCGCAGCGTGGCACCCAGTCCCTACGACGCTCGCGCATTCACCGACGGCTACATCGAGGAGGCACCCACCCTCAACATGGCATTCACGCGTGCCGCGTTCGACCGGGTCGGCGGCTTCGACGAGGCCTTCTCCTACTGCTCGGACACGGACTACTGCTGGCGGGTGGCGGACGCCGGCCTGCGAATCCGGATGGTCTCCTCGGCACAGGTCCTGGTCGACTGGGGCGGGGCGCGGCGCCAGCACCGCCGGGCCTGGCACTACGGCGCCGGTCGGGCCCGCCTCTATCGCAAACACCCGGCCCGACGGATGTCGATGGCCCGACGCGACCCCATCATCCTGGCCTACCCCCTGTTCCTGCTCGGCCTGCCGCTGACCCTGGTAGTGCCGGCATACCCGTTGCTGCTGCTGATCCCCCTGTGGCGCAACCGCGATGCGCACCCGTGGCGCACGCTCGCCGATCACCTGTGCTATGGCGCCGGCGCGCTGGGCCACCTCGCGCGGGTCGCGACATGACGACCCACGACCTGAAGACACTGACGCTGCCCCGCGACGCCAATCCCTATCAGGACCTACTGCACGCCGCGCTGGCCGGAGAAGGCGTCCAGCCGCGCTACCTTCCGATGCCGACCCCGTCCCGCAGCCTAAACATCGTGCTCATCCCCGCGATGCTTGCCTGGGCCAGGGTGAGCGGGGTCCGGGTCCTGCATCTGCACTGGGTCTTCGGCCTCACCTTCTCCGGCAGCGCCACGCTTGCACCACTGCGGTGGCTGTCCCAGATGTGGTTCGCCGTGATCCTGTTCTGTTGCCGGGCACTGGGTGTTCGGCTCGTCTGGACGGCGCACAACGTGCTCCCTCACGAGCGGGTGTTCTGGGACGACCGAGCGGCGCGCACCATGCTGCTGCGCGCGAGCAGCCACATCATCGTCCACGATCAGCACACGGCTGACGAGCTCGCCGCCCTGGCCGGCGGGACGGCACAGCTACCCCCCGTAAGCGTGGTCCCGCACGGTTCCTTCGTCGGGCACTACCCCCGCACGACCACCAGGGCGCAGGCTCGGGACCGGCTCGGCCTGCCGCCGCACCGGCGCATCGTGGCGCTGGTGGGGCGGGTGACGGTCGACAAGGGCGTCGAGGACCTGGTCGGCGCCTTCGCAGCGGCGTACGACGAGATGGCACCCGGGCTGCCCACCGCCGGGATGCTCGTCGTCGCCGGGCGCTGCACCGACCGCGCGCTCGAGGTGAGGCTCGCCGAGCGTTCGCAGGAGCTCGGCCCCGACGTCCGGCTGGATCTACGGCGGCTGCCCGACAGTGACCTCAGTGACTACCTGACCGCTGCCGATGTCGTCGCGCTGCCTTTTCGGCGGGTGACCACGAGCGGGTCCGCCCTGCTGGCGATGGCCTTCGCGAAACCCGTCATCGTCCCCGACCTCGCGCAGCTTTCGGGCCTGCCCGACGCGGCGTGCCTGCGCTACGTCGCGGCCGACCCTCGCAGCCTGCGCGACGCGTTGGTCAGGGCCTGCTCGGCGCCACCCGAGCTGCTGCTTGCTGCCGGCGCGGCCGGCTACGAGTGGACCTCGAGCGCGACCTGGCCGGCGGCCGCCAGGCAGACCGCGCGGGTCTACCGCGACACGCTGCAGCGAAATCCGTTGCCGCCAAACACGTCGACCCGCAAGGCGACCGCGTGACCAGCCCGTGGGCCGAGACGAACCTGCGGGCGCGGCAGGGCGCCGGTTTCCTGCGCGCGGTCGCCGTGTTCCGCCGCCACGGCGTGTCTCACGGCTCACTACCCTCGTTCGACGGGCGCGGCCCCTTCCTGTGCAACCGCGGCGAGATGTCGGTCGGCGAGAACTTCGCCATCCGGTCCCAGCAGACCCGCCCGTCGCTGGCCACCGGCCCCAACGGTCGGCTGCTGATCGGTGACCGCGTCTTCGTCAACCAGGGCGCGGTGCTGCACGCCGAACTGGCCCTGACCATCGGCTCGCGCGTGCTCATCGGTGACGGTGTGGCCATCAGCGACACCGACTTCCACGAGATCGACCCCGGCCAGGGGGTGCGCACCGCGCCGGTCGTCATCGGGGACGGCGTCTGGCTGACCCGGTCGGTCGTCGTGCTGCCGGGCGCGCAGATCGGTGCGGGCACCGTCGTCGCGGCCGGCTCGGTCGTCCGCGGCGAGCTGCCGCCCTGGGTGCTGGCCGCGGGCAGCCCCGCCCGGCCGGTGCGGGACATCTCGACCCGGGGGACCCGCAGATGACCACCACCGTGCTGGCGCCGCCGCGCAGCCGCGTGGAGCGGGTGGCGGTCCACGTGCGCGCCGCCAGAGCGGACAGCCTCTACCGCAATTCGTTCATGCTGATGGCGAACACGGTCGTCCAGACCGCACTGGGCTCGGTGTTCTGGGTCGTCGCCGCACGACGCTTCGGAGAGTCCGACGTCGGCCTGCTCACCGCGACGCTCTCCGTCGTGGTCCTCATCAGCACGGCCAGCTGCCTCGGCTTCCCCAACGCGCTGATCCGCTACCTGCCGCGCAACCCGGGGCGCACCGGCGAGATCGCACTGACCTCCACGACGCTCGCCGTCGTGTGTGCCGCCGTCCTGTTCGGCCTGAGCCTGCTCACGCCCTGGGGCCTGCCGCTGATCCACGGCGGGGCGTCGAGCGGTCTCGTGGTGCTCGGTCTCGCGACCGTGGCCTGCAGTGCGGCCGGCATGGTCTGCGACGCCGTGTTCGTCGCCCAGCGCTCGTCGCACCTGCTGCTGGGCAAGAGCACCCTCGGCGGGGTCACCAAGGTGGCGGCGGTGATCCTCGTCCCTGCCGGCGGCGTCGCGGACCTGGCCCTCGCCAACCTGGCGGGCCTCGTGGCTGCGGTCGCCCTGACGATCGTGCTGCTGGCGACCCGCCTGAGCCGGCCGCTGCGCCTGCGCCGGTCCGCGCTCGCCGGAACCTGGTCGTTCTCGATCGGCAACCACCTGGGAATGCTCTTCGGCATCCTGCCGATCACGGTGACCCCGGTCATCGTCCTGGCCGCCCGAGGTGCCCACGAGGCCGCCTTCTTCGGCATGACGCTGATGCTGCTCGGGTTGCTCAACGTGGTTCCCGCCATGCTCGCCCAGAGCCTCTACGCCGAGCTTTCGGCCGACCCCGAGCAGCGCCGCCGGCACATCCGCAGGGCCGCCGGGGCGATCTACCTGATCCTGGTCCCCTGCGTCGTGGCTCTCGTGCTGGCCGCCCCACTGGTCCTTCGGGCGTTCGGCCCGGCCTACGCGACCGGTGCCACCGGCTGCCTTCGGGTGATGGCGCTGGGCTCCCTCGTCGCGAGCCTCAGCTACCTCGTGGACGTCTGCGTGAACAGCCTGGGACGAGCCTGCAGCTATGTGATCCTCAACGCCAGCAACGCGATTCTCGTCCTCGTTGCGGTCGCGGTCGCAGCACCGCACGGGCTTACCGCGGTGGGGGTGGGATGGCTGGTCGCGCAGACCGCATCGGTGCTCGTCGCGCTCACGGTTCTCGCGGTGGTGGCGCGGACCACGCCACCGCACGTGGACCCGACGGGCGTGCTCGACCTAACCCGGACCGCTCCGGCACCAGCACCGGCCCGAGCCCCGACGCCGGCCCCAGCCCCCGCGAGATCGTCGCGGCGGCTGCCGTTCCTCGACGGGCTGCGCGGGGTCGCGGCGGCGTTCGTCGTCGTCTCGCACTGCTGGAGCACCGTCTACCTCGACGCGCGAGGCGGCCGGACGCGGACCCAGATCCTGACGTCCTGGATGGGACTCGGGCACTACGCGGTGTCGGTCTTCATCGTCATCTCCGGCTTCTCCCTCGGGCTGGTCGCCTGGCGCGGCGGCCTGGGCTGGCCCGGCGGCATGCGGGCCTTCTTCCGGGGTCGCTTCCGTCGCATCGTTGCGACCTACTGGGTCGCCGTCGCTATCGGGTCCGGCCTTGGTGCCACCCTGCTCTCGCACCCGCTCGGCACGCTGTGGGACGGCGCGATCCCGATCCGCGCCTCCGGCGTCGCGGTCCACACGCTGCTGCTGCAGGACGTCGTCTGGGCCGGCCCGGCCGGAAGCACCGCGTTCTGGTCGCTGGCCGTCGAGTGGCACATCTACCTCGCGTTCCCGCTCCTGGTCCTGCTGCTGCGCCACCGACCCCGGCTGTGGCTCGTCCCCGTTCTCGCTGCCGGTGCCATGTGTGCGGCCAGCGAGCTCGCCCGGGCGACGGCTGCCGGGTCGTGGACGGCCGGGCTGCATCCGAGCCTCTACGCGTTGTTCGTGCTCGGGATGGTCGGCGCCAGACACGCCGCGCAGGCCGCCGACCAGGCGGCTCGACGGCGCCACGAGACCCAGCTGCGGGTTGCCGCCTGCTGGGGTCTCGTGCTGGCGTTGCTCGTTACCACCCGCCGGGTAGACCCCGTCTCGCCGGTGCACGACCTGTGGTTCGGCCCGCTGGCGGCGTTGCTCATCGGGCGGATGGCGGACCCGATGTCCCGCGGCCGCGCCGTCCGCGCAGTCCGGACGTTTCTCGAACGCCGCTTCCTGGTGTGGCTGGGCACGATCTCCTACAGCCTGTACCTGCTCCACGCGTTCGTCATCGAGGCGGTCTGGCGGGTCGCGGTGCGACCGTGGCGACTGCCCGAGCCGTGGCCACTCGTGCTCGAGACAACCCTCGGACTGGCGACCGCGATCGCCGGGGCGGCCGTGTTCTACCGCCTCGTCGAGCACCGCTTCACCGCCAAGCACCCGCCGGCTCCAGTCAGGACCCCCGCGCTGCCGGCCGCGCTGCCGGCCGTGAGGCAGCGATGAACGCCGTCCGGACGGCGCCCCCGCTGACCTCGCACTACCGGGCGCCGCGATCTTTCTACGTCGAGTTCGCCACGCGGACATCGGTGCTGCGCAGCGCGTGGTACTCCGTGCGGTTCCACGGTCTGGTTTTGGTGGGCCGGCGCACCCGAATCCACGTCCATCGCAGCGCGTCGGTGCGCCTCGCACCAGGGGCCATGCTGGTCCTCGGCATCGCCCACGACAGCCCGACCGGCGCCGTCCTTCGGATGCGCCCGCGCTCGACCCTGGAGATCTCCGGTCGCGTGCAGGTGATGCGGGCCGCCACCGTCTCCGTCGGCTACGACGCGTGCCTGCGGATCGGCGCGGGCACGTTCCTCAACGACGGCGCGACCATCGTCTGCGAACAGGCAGTGAGCATCGGGCGGGACTGCGCGATCTCGTGGGGAGCGCGGGTGCTCGACACCGACGTACACGAGCTCGTGCGTGGCGACGACGCCGCGACACGACGGGCACGGGTGACCCTGGGCGACCATTGCTGGGTCGGTGCGGGCGCGACAGTGCTCAAGGGGGTCGAGCTCGGACCCGGGTGCGTCGTGGGTGCCGGCGCCGTGGTCACTCGGTCGGCCGGGCCCGGTCGGCTGCTGGTGGGTTCACCCGCGACAAGCCGCAGGGCCGAGGTCTCGTGGCGGCATTGACTGCTTCCCCGGTCGCGCCTCAGCGGGCTGGAGTTGGGGAGCGGAGGATCCCCAACGCGTCCGGGTTCAGTGCCAGCTCGCCCGGCGTCCCCAGCTTGTCCCAGAAACCGTGGTAGCGCACGTGGTGGAGGGCAAACAGGCGCAGCATCGCCGCGATGTAATAGCCGTCGTCCCCTGCTCCGTAGCGCGCTGTGTCGGTCAACCCCCACTCCGGGACGCTGATCGGCTTGCGGTGCGCCAGCGCGAAGGCGGCAATGTTGTCGAAGCCGCCGGGCTGGGTCATCTGGTAGGTCCACCGGGCCGGCTGGCCGGTCCCCACGAACCGGGGCGCGATGTCGTGCTGATCCACGCCGATGATGTCGACGGCCTTGTCACCCGGATACCACCGGGCTAGGGGGATCACCCGCGGGCCGCCGGAAACAGTGAGGTCGAGCTCGAAGTGCGCACCCGCGGTGCGGTGCAGGATCCGGGCGACCCGGGCCCAGTACTTCGCCCAGTCCTTCCACTGGCGACGGTCGGTCCCGATGTTGTGCCGGAACCAGTCACCGTTGGCCTCGTGCGCGAGCCTGATGATCGACCCGCCCAGCCCGGCGGCCACGAGCGACCGGCCCAGCAACCGGAACCGCGCGTCGTAGTCCCCCGCGGCGCCGCGGGCGCGCCAGTCGGCCGGAGCGTTCGCCGGGATCAACGACTGCGCGATGACCAGCATCCGGTCGTTGCCGGCGGCGACCCAGTGGTCCCACCGGTGGTCGGTCGCCCCGCCCTGGATGAACCACGGCCGGACCAGCGCATCCCAGGTGGGGGCCGCGTCGTTGAAGACGAGTGCGCAGGTGACCGGACGGCCGACGAGGGCGGCGAACTGGTCCAGCCGCGCGATGCTGTGCGAGGTGTAGACGCACGATGCGGTGTCAGCCGCCGCTGCCGTCCGCTCGGGCCACTGGCGCAGCAGGATGACGGTGCCAGCAAGCAACAACGCGAACACGACTGCGGCGGCCACCACCGGCGGGCTCAGGCGGCGGGATCGGCTGGCCTCGTCCATCCGTCCACCCATGATCGAGGCGGGTGGTCCCGCTGCGGAACTGATCTCTTTGCGGACCCGACGGCGCACGCCGCCGGGTCCCTGTGCCGTCCCCAGTGTACGTCGAACCAGGGCGACCCCGTTCCGTTGTCCCGTCAGGCTTTCGGGGTCATGATCGAGTCGCCGGTCGCCCCGAAGTGCCGCTTCCACGAGGCTCGGGTTGCCGGCCCGTCCTGCAAGCGCAGGACAGCGCCGCCGACGTTGTTGACGTAGGCCTGGTAGCGGCTCGGGACGGCGCGGACGAGCGCCGCAACCTGGTCGGCGTAGAAGGCATCGTCGCCACCACCGTCCGCGCGCGCGACCGGAAGCGCGGCCCACTCCGACACGGCGATCGCCTTGCCGTGGGTGCGGGCGAACGTCACGACCTGGTCGAGACCGCCGGGCACCTTGACCTGGTAGTCCCACCGGTCCGGCTGCTTGACGCCGACCGCGCTGGGGGCGCTGTCGTACTGCGCGATCCCGACGATGTCCACCGCGCCGTCGCCGGGATAGAACTGATCCAGCGGGATCGGCCGGTAGCCAGCGCTGACGGTCCATTCCAGCTCGAAGCTGCTCCCTGCGGTCGCTCGCAGGATCGTCGCGGCCCGGGCCCAGTAGGCGCGCCAGGCTGCGTAGTCCCCTGTCGTAGCGCCTGCGTTGTCGATCGACCAGTCACCGTTCGCCTTCGGTGCGAGGCGGATCACAACATGCCCCAAGCCCGCCGCGACCAGGTTGGTGCCCAGAGCGCTCAGCTGGTCGTCGTACTCGCCGGCGGCGCCGCGGGTGCGCCAGTCGGCGGGCGCCTCGGTGGGCACCAGGTTCTGGGTGAGGACCAGCGTCCGCGTCGCCGGTGCGCCGGCCAGCCACGCGGCCCAGCGGTACTCCTTCTGGTCGGCCGGCATCCGGCTCACCCAGGGGTCGCGCCAGGCCGCCCAGGTGGCAGGGTTGTCGTTGTGCACGACGGCGCAATCCAGCGGGCGGCCCACGAGCCAGCCCACCGACTGCAACGCCGTCAGGCTGCTCTTCTCGTCCAGGCACGCCGTGCGGGTGTTCTGGTCGGGGGCAACGGCGGGGTAGGTCGGCGGCGGCGGTGGCGGGGTCGCCGGAGTTGCCCGGTAGGAGTCTCCCCCGGCGCCGTAGTGCCGTTTCCAGGCAGCGCGTGACCCGGCGACGTCCTGCAGGCGCATCGTGACGCTGCCCGCGACGTTGAAGTAGGACTGGTAGCGCACGGGCTGGGTGCGCACGATCGCCGCCAGCTGGTCGACGAAGTAGGGGTCGTCGGCCATCCCCTGCTCGACCGAGGTGGGCACCAGGCCCCATTCAGGGATGCTCAGCGGCTTGCCGTGAGCGCTGGCGTAGGCGACCACGGCGTTCAGTCCGAGCGCGATGTCGCGCTGGTAGGCCCAGCGGGCCGGCTGCGCCGTGCCGACCCAGGCCGAGGCCCAGTCGTACTGGTCGATGCCGATGATGTCGACAGCGGAGTCGCCGGGATAGTAGTCATCGAAGTCGACCGCCGGGGATGCGGCGTTCACGGTCCAGTCGAACTCGAAGCTGGCGCCGGGGACCGTACGCAGGACCGAGACGAAGTGTCCCCAATAGGCCTTCCAGTCGGCCTTGTTCGCCGCGCTCGTGCCGACGAAGTCGTAGGACCAGTCGCCGTTTCCCTCATGCGCGAGGCGAATGATCGCGTCGCCCATGCCGTAGGCGACCAGGTTCTGGCCCAGGGTGCGGATGTGGTCGTCGTAGGCGCCCGACGCCCCCAGTGCACGCCAGTCTGGATCGATGTCGTTGGGCACGAGGGACTGGCTGATCACCAGGGTCTTGGGCCCGCCGGACAGCCACTTGCGCCACGCGAACTGCGGCTGGTCGACCGGCATGTGCGCGAACCACGGGTCTTCCCATCCGGCCCACGTGGTGGCCGTGTCGTTGAAGACCGAAGCGCAGTCCACGGTGCGACCGACGAGCCAGGTGAAGGACTGCAGCTCCGTCACGCTGTTTCTTGTGTAGGCGCAGGCGAGTTTGGTGTCGAGTGCGGCGGGGACCGGTTGTGCCGTCGCTGTCGCTGTCGCTGTCGCTGTCGCTGTCGTTGTCGTTGTCGTTGACGCGGCGGGCTGGGGCGAGGTGGTGGCCGAAGCCTGCCGGGCGTCGCCGAGCAGCGGCGCGACGACCAGTGTCGCGGCAAGCAGGCCGCCAGCGGCGGCGGCGAGAGTCTTTCGGGGGCGGTCGATAGAGGTCATGCCCTCGTTATCGACCGCCACGAACTCCCTGGCGTTGCGCCATTCGGGGGACTTGGGTGACCGTCAGACCGCGCCGAGGGATCGCCAGTGGGCGTTGATCGCATCGTTGGTCTTCACGAACCAGACGATGGGACCGACCACGATGAACGCGCCGGGGAAGCCAACGGCTCGGTCCAGCCGCCAGCCGCGGTCCACAGTGATCGGACCCCCACGAGCGCTCCGATGATCGAGACGACGGGGTTCCCCCGGCCCCGACGCCCCACCGCGGGCGGGGCGGCGGCCGTGACCGAGGCCTGCCCGTAGACGGTGGACTTGCCGGCGACGTCCGGTGCGGACCGGACCGTGACGATGCCGCCGACGGTGGTGGCGGTGCCGGTGATGCGGAAGTCGCCAGCCTTCCACTTCGCGGTGCCGATGGTCACGACGTCCGACCGTGGGGTGATGACCACGTCATCGGCGGCGGGGGTTAAGGGGGGGGTTAGGGCACCGAGGGTGACCTTGAGCCGGAAGGTGAGTGCCTTGTTGGTCATCGGGTGCTTGTAGAACGGCAGTGTGAAGGTGGGGTTCAGGCTGGTGGCGCCGGCCAGGGTGACCCCGTCCGGGTCGGTCGCGTCGATCGGGGTGGTCGTCCCGGTCTGCAGCTGGGTCCACTGGTGGGTGGCGGCTCCGGTCGTGGAACCAGCCCCGGTCAGGGTGACCTTCGTGTCGCGCACGAGGCCGCTCTGGTCGGGTCCGGCGTTGGCGACGACCGCTCCTCGCGGGCTCAGCGGCCCGAGCTTGGCCGACTCGGGTCCGTAGCCGTTGGCGTTGCGGGCCGCGACGATGAAGAAGCGCGGGATTTCCCCGGTCAAGCCGCTGACCGTGAGCGTCGTGTCGACGGTCTCGCGCAGCCCGGAGACCTTGGCGCCGGTGCTGGCGTAGACCTGCACGCCGTACCCGGTGATGGGCGGGTTGCCGGCAGTCCAGCTCAGGGTGATCTGACCCTGGCCGATGACGGGGGCACCGAACGTGGGTGCATCGGGGGTCGGGGTGTTGGTGATGGTGTAGGTCTGCTGGCCGATCAGAGACACGTTGCCGGTCGGGTCGAACGCGACGAACTTGACCGTGGTGTCCTTGGAGACCGTGAACGGCGCGGTGTAGAGCACCGCCAAGGGGTTGAGCGAATCGACCTGGACCGGGACGGTTCCGTCAAGGGTGTAGAAGATCTGCGACCCGGACTCGTTCGCGGTCAGGGTGACCTTCTGCGGCACCGCGAACGACCCGCCGCCGGGGGAGGCGGAAACCGTCGGCGCGACGATGTCGGTCTGCGGGATGGCGGTTACGGGTGGCAAGGTCTGCCCGACGCTGGACACCGCGACCACCTCGATGTCGTAGGTCTCGTTGCTGGCCAGTCCGGTGATCGTGGTGCCGTTGGCGCCCTGCCCGGCGATCCGACGGCCGATCTCGACCTGCTCGCCGTTGGTGGTGGTCTGCGCGACGGCGGTCGCACGGTAGCCGGTGATCGCCGGGGTGCCGGGAATGGCAACGGCAGGCTTCCAGGTGAGCTTCACCCCGCCGGAGACGTTCGCGGCGCGCACGTCGGTGGGTCCGGGCGGCCCGGACTGCAGCGGGCCGTTGGGGCAGCCACCGAAGCCGGGTCCGCCCACCTCGCCGAACTCGGAGATGGTGACGCCTTGGCGGTTGCCGGCCGCGTCCACGACCTCCCAGGACAGGAGCCGCTCACCGAGTCCGGCGTTCGCGGCGATCTTCGCCAGCGCAGGGTCGTCGAAGACGTAGGTGGCGGTGAACGTGTGGTCGGCGTCGTTGAACTCCAGGCCCGAGGAGTAGCCGCCCTTGGGCGCGGGGGTCATCGGGCCGGGCAGGGCACGCACGTCGCGGCGACCGACGACCGTGGCGGTCAGCGCGGGTTCCACGATGCGCTGCTCGGTGTTGTCCTTGATGACGTCGGGGGAGATGTGCCCGGTGACGGTGACGGTGTCCCCGGTGAGGGTGGTCGTGCCGAGGACCGCGTCGGCGGTGACGAACCCGTCCAACACCCGGGTGTCACCGACCTTGGTGCCGGCGAAACTGATCGTTGCCACGTCGCCGGGCAGGATGTCCGGGGTGACCTTCAGCCCGGTGCCGTTGCCCCAGCGAACCCCGCCGGGGTGGTTGATCTCGAAAGCGACGTCGCCTTCGGCGACCACGGCCTGCGCGGAGCCAACAACCCCGACACCGGCCCGGGTGAGCTCCACGGTGGCGGTCTCCCCGATGTGGTCCTGGTAGCCGGCCACCGAGATGAAGTCCCGGTTGGGGAACACCAGCAGGTTGTCGGGGAAGGACGGGACGGCCGCGGACGCGGTGGTGGCGCTGATCAGGGCGGCGGCGGACAGGCTCAGGGCGAGCGCGCCGACGAGCGCGACCCGGGTGGGGCGGTGGCGGTGTTGCGACGGGCTGCGCTCGCCCGAGCGACGAGGTAGACGGATAGACGGACGGGACATCGGAGTTCTCCTGTAAGTGAACGGCCCGCGCGGCACCTCTGTGGGTGCGCGCTGCGTGGCCTACGCGCTGAGTGGATTTGACCCGCAGCGGACATGGCGCGGGAGGCAGTGCCGGCAGCGTCGACAGGTAGGTCGACGGCGAGGCGGATCGCATGGGTCAAGCGTCAGCCGGGCACGGCGTCGTGGATTCCTGTGCCTTCTGGCTGAGGGCGGGGTCAGGCGGTCGGTGGTCCCCGTTGGGCTGGCGTCAACCGGACCGTGCGCGGGGGGCGTGGCCGCTGTGCTGACGTGAAGTACGAGACCGCCGGTCGCTGGACCGTCGCGGTGAGGACGCCGACGGCCGCGACCACGTGCCGCGGCGCGCGGCGCGCACCCGATGGACCGCAACGTGGCTGGCCGTCACATTCGCGTGGGCCGCGGGCAGGCCGGGCAAGGCCGATGCGTGCCGGGTGGAGGAGGCCAGCGCGTCGTTGTCGTCGATGACCGACGTCGAGCCGACCACGATCAGGGAAGACACCAGGGCAAGGAGGACCACCAGTGCCGCGCGGACCCGCCACGACCAGCGCAGCTGTCGCCGCGCCGTCTGCCTGCTAGCCGTGTGCTGCAAGGCGCCCCTCCCCCAGGATGTCTCCACCAGGGTCGTGCTGGCACCTCTCGGGCACCTGATGACTAGTAGACTGTCGCTTCTAAAGAGCGGGGTATAGGTGCCGGAGTTTGATGCGGGCGTTTCTGGTGGTGAACCTCCAGTCCACTTGGCGCTCGTCAGCGTTGGTGGCGTCGGCCCAGGCGGTGAGCTCCTCGTTCAGGACGGCCAGGTCGGCGATGCGTCGGCCGAGGCATTGCTTGGTCAGGCAGGACAGCTCGATCTCGGCGATGTTG
>JBBRHF010000010.1:0-44215 GCA_038223055.1 Actinomycetes bacterium
CCCGACCGGAACCACACAGTGGAAAAGCTGGCGCAGGCCAGCAACATCACCACGCCCCCAACGCGGCCCACACATTCTCGCAACAAACAAGATCAACAGGAGATCGGTCCACGGATTCAGGCTTAGCATCGACTCGCTCACTGAGCTGACCGAACGCCAGTCCGGCGTGATCACGAGGGGACAACTGCTCGCCGCGGGCGGCTCCTTGTCCGCTCTGCGCACGCAGTTGCGGGCCGGGCGCTGGCAGCGACTGCAACCGGGCTGCTACCTGACACACAGTGGACCAGTGCCGCACCGTGCGGCCGTGTGGGCCGGCGTTCTCTACGCCGGGACCGGCGCGCTCGCCAGCCACAGCACCGCTGCCTGGCTCGCGGGGCTGCGTGACGACCACCGACCGCTCGTGCATGTCACGGTGCCGGCGCACCGTCGGGTAGACCCGCAGGCCGGGCTCGTTGTCCATCTTTCGCGGCACGCCCACGAACGTGCTCACCCGGTCAGGGTGCCGCCGCAGACGCGGGTCGAGGAGACCGTCCTGGACTTGGTGGAAGCGGCGCTGCGCTCCGACGAGGTCGTCGCGCTCGTCACGGCAGCCATCCAGCGTCGATTGACCCGCTCCGGCCTCCTCTCCCGCGCGGTCGCTCGGCGCACGAGGATGCGGTGGCGCCGACTCGTCGACGACGTGCTCGCGGATGCGGCGAATGGAGTGCAGTCTGCCCTGGAGCGCCGCTACTTCCGCGACGTCGAACGGGCACATGGGTTGCCGTCCGGCAGGCACAACGCGGCCGAGGGTCGGCTCGGTCGGCGGCGCTATCGGGACGTGTGCTACGACGAGATCGATCTGGTCGTCGAGTTGGACGGGCAGGCGGCGCACCCGGCCGACCTGCGACACAGGGACATGCGGCGGGACAACGACGTCGTGGTCGGCGGCAGGGTCAGCCTGCGATACGGCTGGGTCGACGTCTCCTCCGACGCGTGCGGCGTTGCGGCGCAGGTTGCCCACGTGGCCCGAGCGCGCGGCTGGACCGGTGTTCCGCGGCGCTGCGGCCAGGAGTGCACGCTCGACGTCCCGTCAGGACCGGACGCTTCATGATCGTGAAACATGTGGGTGCCCCAATCACTCGAATGTTTCACGATCATGGGAACGGGAGTGGGAGCGGCGGAGTCAGGCCCACAGCTGGCCGTCGAGCGCGGACTCGGCCTGGTCGAGCGTGCCGGCGTAGACACCGGTGGACAGATATTTCCAGCCGCCGTCGCACACGACGAGGCAGACATCGGCGCGCTCGCCGTCGCGAGCAGCTTTCGCGGCGACCCCGAGCGCGGCATGCAGGATCGCGCCGGTCGAGATGCCGGCGAAGATCCCCTCGTTGTCGAGCAGCTCGCGCACCCGGCGGACGGCGTCGCGTGGGCCGACCGCGAAGCGCGACGTAAGCACCGTCTCGTCATAGAGCTCGGGCACGAAGCCCTCGTCGAGATTGCGCAGGCCGTAGACCACCTCGCCGTAGCGCGGCTCGGCCGCGACAATCGACACACCGGGAACCCGCTCGCGCAGGAACCGGCCCACCCCCATCAGGGTCCCGGTCGTGCCCAGACCGGCGACGAAGTGGGTGATCGAGGGCAGGTCGGCCAGGATCTCCGGACCGGTCGTCGCGTAGTGCGACTCGACGTTGGCCGGATTGCCGTACTGATAGAGCATCACCCAGTCGGGGTGGTCCTCGGCCAGCGCCTTGGCCACCCGCACGGCCTCGTTGGAGCCGCCCGCTGCCGGCGAGGACACGATCTCCGCGCCCCACATCTCCAGCAACTGGCGCCGCTCGGCCGAGGTGTTCTGCGGCATCACGGCGACCATGCGGTAGCCCCGGAGCCGGGCCACCATCGCCAGCGAGATGCCAGTGTTGCCCGACGTCGGCTCCAGAATCGTGCAGCCGGGCCGCAGCCGCCCGTCCTTCTCCGCCTGCTCGACCATCCACAGCGCCGGGCGATCCTTGACCGAGCCGGTCGGGTTGCGATCCTCCAGCTTGGCCCAAAGCCGCACGTCAGGCGACGGCGACAGCCGCGGCAGCCCCACCAGCGGGGTGTTGCCCACGGAAGCGAGGTGGGAGTCGAAGCGCATCAGCCGGTACGACGACTCAGGCGACGGCCGTCGAGGGCACCGCGGCGGCGCCGCCCGCCACGGCCGGGAGCACGGTCACGCTGTCACCGTCGCTGACCGGAGTCTCCAGCCCGCCGAGGAACCGCACGTCCTCGTCGTTGAGGTAGACGTTGACGAACCGGCGCAGGCCCTTGTCGTCGACGAGGCGCGCACGCAGGCCGGGGTGTCGGCTCTCGAGGTCGGTGAGGAGATCGGCGAGGGTCGCTCCCTCTCCCGGGACTGCCTTCTCGCCCCCGGTGTGTTGACGGAGGATCGTCGGGATCCGGACCTCGATGCTCATGCGGTGTGCTGCTCCTCTGACGGGGGCGGTGGGGATGACGGTTGCAACGCAGACGCCACCCGAACATCTTCCTCGGTGACCTGTCCGTCCACGATCCGGAACGATCGGAACTCCTCCTGCCCCGGCTCCAACCCCTCCCGGGTGGACACCAGCACGTAGTGCGCGCCCGGCTCCTGGGCGAGCGCGATGTCAGTGCGCGACGGGAAGGCCTCGGTCGCGGTGTGCGAGTGGTAGACGACGACCGGCTCCTCGTCCCGGGCGTCCATCTCGCGGTAGAGCGTGAGCAGGTCCTGCGAGTCGAACTCGTAGAAGGTCGGGGAGCGCGCCGCGTTGACCATCGCGATGAAACGCTCCGGACGGTTCGAACCCACCGGGCCGGCCACGACACCGCACGCCTCGTCGGGGTGGTCGCGGCGGGCGTGGGCCACGATCGCGTCGTACGTCACCTTGTCGATCTCCAGCACGCCGGTCACCCTACCCACGCGTAACGTCCGAACATGCGGAGTCCCTGACGCACGCTTGTTCGGACGCTACGGCTGACGTGCTCGCTACGGCTGACGTGCTCGCTGCAGCTGAAGCAGGGGCGCAGGGTCACAACAGCGAGCGGACCAGCGTCTCCTGAAGGTAAGTGAGCCAGTCGTAGACCCAGTAGATCCCATGACGGGCGTCGTCCTGCGGCAACGAGGCGGCAACGAGATCCCAGTCGTCGTCGATGTGCAGCCGCTCCCCGAGGACCAGTCGCGTGTCGTTGATCGCCCGCAGCCACAGGTCAGCTTGCTCGAAGGTGATGACCATCCGGCGCCGCCCAGGCTCGGCGATCGTCTCGAGGGCCGTGCGCAGCCCGAGCCGCTTGGCCGCGCGCAAGGAGGGCTCTGTGTAGCGGCGGAAGTCGGCCGAGGCCTCGGGGTCGTCGGTGTAGCCGTCGGGGAACAGGCGGGCCAGGGCCGGGTCCTCCGGCGCGCTGGTCGAGGTGCCGATGCGACCTACGCCCAGTACCGCCGCCAACGGGTCGGTGGGCTCATCCTCGTCCCCCACCAGTTCGAGCATCTCGGTGAAGATGCGCGCCAGGATGCGGCGCTCGGAGACACCGACGGTCAACGAGATGCCGCCGCCCCGCGCCCTGGCGAACTGTGCGACCACCGGACGCCTCACCCCTCGCATGTCGTGCTGCCCTCATGTGTCGTGCTGCATCGTGGCCCACAGACCGTAACCGTGCATCGCCTCCACGTCGCGCTCCATCTCCTCCCGGCTGCCGTTGGCGACGACGGCCTTGCCCAGCTGATGCACATCCATCATCAGCTCGTTGGCCTTCGCCTTGGGGTAGCCGAAGTACTTCTGGAACACGAACGCGACGTAGGACATCAGATTGACGGGGTCGTTCCACACGATCGTGACCCACGGCTTGTCGGTCGCCACCGATTCGTCCTGCTCGGGCAGGTCCAACTCCACGGGCGCGACCGACATGCCCCCAATCTAGGCCTCCGCTCTAGGGTGGCCGCGTGACGAGCGCAAACCTGACGCCGGACACCCCGTTGCTCACCGACCACTACGAGCTGACGATGGTGCAGGCCGCGCTGCGCGACGGCACGGCCGCGCGGCCCTGCGTGTTCGAGCTGTTCACCCGGCGGCTGCCCGAGGGGCGACGCTACGGCGTGGTGGCCGGTGTCGGGCGGCTGCTGGAGGCCCTGACGACCTTCGCGTACGACGAGGCAGAGCTCGCCTGGTTGCAGGCCCACGGGGTGATCGACGACCCCACCCGCGAGTGGCTCGCCAACTACCGGTTCACCGGTGACATCAGCGGTTACGCCGAGGGCGAGCTCTTCTTTCCCGGCTCCCCCGTCCTCACCGTCGAGGGGTCCTTCGCCGAGGCCGTCGTGCTCGAGACGCTGGCCCTGTCCATCTACAACCACGACACGGCCGTCGCGTCGGCGGCTGCGCGGATGGTCTTCGCCGCCGGCGACCGGCCGCTGATCGAGATGGGGTCCCGGCGTACGCACGAGGAGGCCGCGGTCGCGGCCGCCCGGGCCGCCTACATCGCCGGCTTCGCCGCCACCTCCAACCTCGCTGCCGGCCGCCGCCACGGGGTGCCCACGACGGGCACGGCAGCACACTCCTACACGCTGCTGCACGACTCCGAGGCCGACGCTTTCCGCGCCCAGGTCGCCGCGCTGGGCCTGGACACGACCCTGCTCGTGGACACCTACGACATCGCCCAGGGCATCCGCACCGCGATCGAGGTCGCCGGGCCCGAGCTCGGAGCCGTGCGGATCGACTCCGGCGACCTGGCCGTGCTGACGCACCAGTCCCGTGCCCTGCTCGACGAGCTCGGCGCGCGACGTACGAAGATCGTCCTTTCCGGCGACCTCGACGAGTTCGCCCTCGCCGCGCTGGCCACGGCCCCCGTCGACGCCTACGGCGTGGGCACTTCAGTCGTCACCGGCTCCGGGGCGCCGACGGCCGGCTTCGTCTACAAACTGGTCGAGGTCGACGGCCGCCCGGTCGCCAAGCGGTCCCACGACAAGACCACCCGTGGCGGGCGCAAGCAGGCGCTACGCCGTCACCGGGGCTCCGGCACCGCCACCGAGGAGGTCATCCGGTGCGGCGCGCGACCGACGCCGGGGCCACACGACCGCGACCTGCAACGCCCGTTCGTGCGGGCCGGAGCCGTTCTCGCCGACCTCTCGACACTGGACGACTCGCGCCGGGCACTGCGGGAGGCCATGCTCACGCTGCCGTGGGAGGGCCTCAAGCTCTCCCGAGGAGAGCCCGCCATCGTGACGACCTACGAGGAGGCGCCGTGACCGACGACACCGTGACCGACGACACCGTGACCGGGCGCTACGACGACACGACGGCCCTGATCGTGGTCGACGTGCAGAACGACTTCGCCGACCCCGCCGGCAGCCTGTACGTCGAGTCGGGGGAGGCCGTCGTCCCGCTGGTCAACGCCGAGATCGTGGCGGCCGTGAACGCCGGCTCACCAGTCGTCTATACCCAGGACTGGCACCCCGCGTCCACGCCGCACTTCGACACAGATGGGGGCACCTGGCCGGTGCACTGCGTGGCCGACACGTGGGGAGCCCGGCTGCACCCCCACATCGACGTGCGCGGGCCGGTCCTGCGCAAGGGCACCACAGGTGAGGACGGCTACTCCGGTTTCTCCGAGCGCGACCCGACGAGCGGCGAGCCCCATGCCACCCAGTTGCAGTCGCTGCTCGACCCAAGCATCCGCCGCCTCGTGGTGGTCGGGCTGGCCGGGGACTATTGCGTCAAGGAGACCGCGCTGGACGGGGTCCGGCTGGGCTACGCCGTCACTATGCCCTTGGCGCTGACCCGGTTCGTCAATCTGGAAGCGGGTGACGACACCCGGGCGCTGCACGAACTCACCGAGGCCGGCGTCCTCACCTGATCACGGCTTCCCGCGAGACTGCCAGCAGATCACGATGTCCGATCGCCGCTAGTAGTCGTCGGCCGAACGAGGCAGGCTGGTCGACGTGATGGACGACGAGAGTTGCTACCGCGCCGTGCAAAGCCGCGCCGCCCGCTTCGACGGCTGGTTCGTGACGGCGGTCCGCACGACCGGCATCTACTGCCGGCCGAGTTGCCCCGCGACCACGCCCAAGAAGGCCAACGTCACGTTCTTCCCGTCCGCAGCAGCCGCCCAGCTCGCGGGATTTCGGGCCTGCAAGCGCTGCCGGCCGGACGCGTCCCCCGGCTCGCCGGAGTGGAACGCCCGTTCGGACACCGCCGCCCGCGCGGTGCGGCTGATCGGTGACGGCGCCGTCGACCGCGAGGGCGTTTCGGGCCTCGCGGCCCGCCTCGGCTACAGCGAGCGCCAGCTGCACCGGGTGCTCGTGGCCGAGCTGGGCGCCGGCGCCCAGGCGCTGGCCCGCGCCCAACGCGCGCACACCGCCCGGGTGCTGATCGAGACCACCGACCTGGCCTTTGCCGAGATCGCGTTCGCGGCGGGGTTCGCGAGCATCAGACAGTTCAACGACACGGTGCGCGCGGTGTTCGCCGTGCCGCCCCGCGCGTTGCGCGAGGCTGCCGCACGCCGCGGCACGACCGGGCCGCCCGGCACGCTGACGCTGCGTCTCCCCGTCCGCCGGCCGTTCGACGGCGCCGGGCTGCTGGCCCTGCTCGGGTCCAAGGCCGTCCCCGGCGTCGAGGACTACGACGTCAGAGCCCACGACGTCAGGGCCCACGACGTCAGGGCCCACGACGGCAGGGCCCACGACGTCAGGGCCCACGACGTCAGGGCCCACGACGTCAGAGCGCCCAGGGCGACCTACCGCCGCGCCCTGCTGCTGCCCCACGGCGAGGCCATCGTGAGCCTCACCCCGCACGAGGACCACGTGCTGGCCGGGCTGCGCCTGACCGACCCCCGCGACGTCGTGCCCGCGGTGGCCCGATGCCGCCGGCTGCTCGACCTGGACGCCGACCCGACCGCCGTCGACCAGACCCTCGCCGCCGACCCCCTGCTGGCGCCACTGGTCGCGGCCAACCCCGGCGTCCGCGTGCCCGGCGCGGTCGACGGACCGGAGATGGCCGTGCGCGCGGTGATCGGCCAGCAGGTCTCGGTCGCCGGCGCGCGGACGGTGGCCGGGCGGCTCGCCGCGGCGTACGGCAAGCCGCTGACCAGCCCCGAACCCGGCCTGCACCATCACTTTCCCACCGCCGACGCCCTCGCCGGCGTCGACCCGGCGACGCTGCCGATGCCACGCAGCCGCGGGCGCACCGTCGTCGGCCTGAGCGCCGCGATCGCCGCGGGGAGAGTCGTCCTCGACGCCGGGGCCGACCGGGCCGTCGTCAACGAGGCACTGCTCGCGTTGCCCGGCATCGGCCCCTGGACGGCAGACTACGTGGCCCTTCGGGTGCTCGGTGACCCCGACACCTTCCTGCCGACCGACCTCGGCGTACGCCGGGGCCTCGAACGTCTCGGCGAGGCGGGCGACCCCGCCTCGGCACAACGACTAGCCCAGCAGTGGCGCCCGTTCCGGGCCTACGCACTCATGCACCTGTGGAACGTCGCCACCGGGGCACTCCCCACCGACAAGGAGAAGCCGTGAACATGCCCGAAGAAACCTATGTGACCATCCTCGACAGCCCGGTCGGGCAGCTGATCCTCACCAGCGACGGCACGTCGCTCACCAGGCTGCTGTTCCATGGCGATCCCGATCCCGCCTGGTCGAGGGAAGCCTGCCCGGTGCTCGACGAGGCCGTATCCCAGCTGCGGGCCTACTTCGCCGGCGAGCGCACGACGTTCGACCTGCCGCTCGCCCCGACCGGGACCCCGTTCCAGCTGCTCGTCTGGGCCTCCCTGCGGGAGATCCCCTACGCCCAGACGATCAGCTACGGCGAGCTGGCCCGCCGCGTCGGCCAACCCACCGCAGCCCGAGCCGTGGGGCTGGCCAACGGCCGCAACCCGATCTCGGTCGTCGTGCCGTGCCACCGCGTCATCGGCGCCGACGGCTCCCTGACTGGCTACGGCGGCGGGCTCGACCGCAAGCGCACGCTGCTGGACCTGGAGCGGCGCTCCGCGGCGCCCGACGGTACGGTCCAGGGGCAGCTGAGCCTGCTGTGAGGCACTGCCGGCTCAACCGCAAGCGCTAGGCGCGCCGCCCTGAACCACCATCACGCGCCGACGTCGACGTGCCCGCCGGAGTGCGCCGCGACATAGGCAAGGGCCTTGTCCATGATCGTCCGGAGAAGGGGTTGCAGCCCGTCTTCGCGGCGTCGTGCCGGAGTGCGCCGTCTCTCAAGGCCGCGCTGATGTCCTGCCCGGGGGAGAGATCGCCGGACCGGCGGTCCATCGCCAACTGGGTGGCAAAGAGGCTCGTAGGGCCGCCGCCGTTGCGTGTCCACGTCACACGCGCCCGCATGGCGTCGACGCAACGGGCTAGCGTGACAGCGTGACCGCCCCTGCGACACCTCCTGCGAAACCCGCGTCGCCACCCCCCGAGAGCCCGCTGCTGCTGCGAGTGCGCGAGTCGGTGATCGGCGACGACCAGGTGATGCACGGGCCCTACGGCCCGCGCCGGGTCACCTACGCCGACTACACCGCGAGCGGGCGCTCGCTGAGCTTCGTCGAGGACTTCATCCGCGCCGAGGTGCTGCCGCGCTACGCCAACACCCACACGGAGTCCAGCGGCACCGGACTGCAGACGACGCGGCTGCGCGAGGACGCCCGGCAGATCATCCGGGACGCGATCGGCGGGGACGAGGACACCGTCGTGATCTTCTGTGGCTCCGGAGCGACCGCCGCGATCGACAAGGTCATCGGCGTGCTCAACCTGCGCATACCCGCCGACCTCGACGCTCGCTACCACCTGTCCGCGCAGATCCCGCCCGACGAACGGCCGGTGGTGTTTATCGGCCCGTTCGAGCACCACTCCAACGAGCTGCCGTGGCGCGAGTCGATCTGCGAGGTCGTGACGATCCCCGCCGACCGCGACGGGCACATCGACACCGCCGTGCTCGCCGAGAGGCTCGAGCAGTACGCCGACCGGCCGCTGCGGATCGGGTCGTTCTCGGCCGCCTCCAACGTGACCGGCATCGTGTCGGATACCCACGTCATCGCCGACCTGCTGCACAGCCACGGCGCCCTCTCGTTCTGGGACTGCGCCGCCGCCGCCCCCTATGTCGACATCGAGATGAACCGCGCCTGCACCGAACACCCGCGCTGCCACAAGGACGCGGTGTTCATCTCGCCGCACAAGTTTATCGGTGGCCCCGGCACCCCGGGCGTCCTCGCGATCCGCCGGGAGCTGCTCACCAACACGGTTCCGGTCGTACCCGGCGGCGGCACCGTCACCTACGTCAACCCGCTCGAGCACCGCTACGTCGAGGACAGTGCGCACCGCGAGGAAGGCGGCACACCAGCCATCGTCGAGTCGATCCGGGCCGGGCTGGTGTTCCAGCTCAAGGCGGCCGTGGGGGTCGAGGCGATCAGGGCCCGCGAGGAGGTGCTGCTGCGCCGCGCCGTCGAGGCCTGGCGGGCGACCGAGAACATCGAGATCCTCGGCAACCTCGATGCGGATCGCCTCTCGATCGTCTCCTTCGTCGTACGCCGAGAACTGCCCGGTGGCGGGCGGGGCACCTACCTGCACCACAACCTGGTCGTCGCGCTGCTCAACGATCTGTTCGGCATCCAGTCGCGCGGCGGGTGCTCCTGTGCCGGGCCCTACGGCCACCGCCTCCTCGGCATCGACATCGAGCGCTCGCACGAGTTCGAGCGGGAGATCTCGCACGGCTGCGAGGGCATCAAGCCGGGCTGGGTGCGGGTCAACTTCAACTACTTCGTCTCCGACGCCGTCGCCGACTACGTCATCGAGGCCGTCCGGCTGGTCGCCGAGCACGGCTGGTCGCTCATCACCGACTACCAGTTCGAACCCGAGACGGGCCTGTGGCGGCACCGTGCCGGCCCGGTCGAGCCGCCGTTGCGGCTCGACCAGGTGAGCTACGACCCCGACACGGGAGACATGACCTACCCACACCACGACGAGCCGGTGCCCGAGTCGGCGCTGCCCGGCTATCTGGTGGAGGCCCGGCGCGTCGTGGCGACGGCCGAGAAGCGCACCGAGGCATCGACATCGACAGACTCAACCGCATCGACAGCGTCGGCAGTCGGCGCGACGGGGCTCTCAGCCGACTTCGAGCACCTGCGCTGGTTCGAACTGCCGGCTGCCTGCCTCGAACCCACCCGCCCCCCCGGCACGTCTCGCCACGATCATGCAACTGTGGTCAGTCGTGAAGTCCGTCCACCCACCAAGGAGTCTCCGTGATCAAGTTGCTGCTGCTGATCGTGCTGATCGTGCTAGTGGTCGTCTTCGTGGTGCCTGCCCTGCGCAAGCGCAAGTGACTCGCTGCACAACACACCCTGCCGCTGCCGTGGACGGTATTCGGCGGCTGGCTGAGCGGGCCGGTTACCGACACGCTCAGCCCGCCACTCCGGACCCTCCGGCCCCGTCGTGTGACAGATGAGACTGACTTGACCCGTGTGTCGTCTAGAAATGATCCGCGTGCTGCGCCGGGTCGGGCGGGACGGGGGTTGGCGCAGCAGCCGGCAGCAGAGCCGGAACCCGCGATGGAGCGCATCAGTCCAGTGGGGGGTGGGGCACGTCGAGGATGCCGTCCAGGTCGGGGTAAACGGCTTCGCCCCGGCGGACAAGCTCGACGGGTCCAGATTCCTCGACGCGGTAACGCTGGTCCCGCTGTAGACGGGCGATGCCATGGCGGACGGCGTCGGATCGGTTGGCGGCCCGTCCCTCGGCGACTTCAGCGTCGAGGGCGGCCAGCTCCTGGTCGTCGAGTCGGATTGCGATCTGGGTAGTCATAGTGCCAAGGTTGCTCCGCGCGTCAACCAACTGGTATGCGACTTGGTTTCGAGGCACGGCCTTCCAAAAAAGCTTGCGCGCTCCAGGGACGGACCCTCATCTCGGCACTTCGATCGGTTCCGCCTGCGGACGCTCACCTCCCGGGACCGCCGCGACCCACGAGCACGCTGTCCTGACTTGTGGCGTAGGCATCGAAGACCAGCGGGATGGCAGTGGCCGATCGAGCGCTGACACGGGGTCAAGCCGCCGTACCTGTGTGACGATACGAGGGAAACCCGACCACGTCGCCCAGGGGGACCCCGACATGCACCTGCGCACCCGCTCGAGCCGATGGGCGACGGTCGTGTCGCTCACCACCGTGCTCGTCACGACCGGCGCGGCCCTGGCCGGCACCGCCGCACCGGCGAGCGCCGACCCCTTGGCGCCGCTCTCGCTGACCGACCAGCGGGTGCACGACTCGCTCGTCATGCGTTCGCGCGACCCCAAGCTTGGCGCCGACACGACCGGGTTGGTGACTGACCTGGCGACCGGCCGGATCCTGTGGTCCCAGCACCGGCTGACCCGCCAGCTGCCGGCCTCCACCACCAAGCTGGTCACCGCGGTCAACGCCCTGGAGACCTTCGGTGCCGACCACCGGTTCACCACGACGGTCCTCGACGGCGCCACCCCCGACCACGTTGTGCTCGTGGGTGGTGGGGACCCATCGCTGACCTCGACCGACCTCAACACTCTTGCCGTGGCGACAGCGAGCGCCCTCACCGTCGGCGCGCGCCCGGTCGTCAACCTGCTCGTGGACGACTCGTTGTTTCCGGCCCCCTCGCTGGCGGTCGGCTGGGCGCGCAACTACGTGCCCCGCGACATCCGCCCTGTGCGCGCGCTGGTCGTCAACCAGCACAAGCAGATGGACACCTCACTGGACGCCGGCAAGATGTTCGCCGCACAGCTGCGGGCGCTGGGCATCACCGTGGTCACGGTTCGGCGTGGGCGCGACGCCGTGGCCGGGCCGGCGCTGGCGACGGTGGCGGGCCAGCCGCTTTCGCTGATCGTGTCGGACATGCTGCACCGCAGCGACAACGACCATGCCGAGGCGCTGCACCGGCTGGTGGCGCTGACGCAGGGCTTCCCTGCCACCTGGCGTGGCTCGGCTGCGGCCCAGCGCGTCGTGCTGCGCCGGCTCGGCGTCGAGCTGGGCACCTCCAGGCTGTACGACGGCAGCGGGCTCTCCCGCGCCGGCCGCCTCACCGCACGGCAACTGGTCTCGGTGCTGACCCTGGCCTACAGCGCGACCCACCCCGCCCTCGTCTCGCTGCAGCACGACGACCTGCCGATCGCGGGCCAGACGGGCACGCTCGCGGCCAACTTCAAGCGCTTCAACACGGTCCCGACCAGTTGCGCCGCCGGCCTGGTCGAGGCCAAGACCGGCTCGCTCCAGGGCGTGGTCAGCCTCGCGGGCTACGCGCAGGGCGCCGATGGTCAGCTCAAGGTGTTCGCGTTCCTCGTCAACGGCAAGCCTGCGACTCTGACCACCCGCCGCGCAGTCGACCGCCTCGCCTCCACCGTCACCGGCTGCTGGTAGCAACGGGCTCCGCCCATGATCGCGAAACACATGGGTGCCCCTATCGCCCGAAAGTTTCACGATCTTAGCGGCGGACCCTATGGCGTGAGCGGCTGGACGCGACCGTGGGGCAGATTCTTCCTCGCGAGGTACCTTCTGCCATGCCACTCAGCATCAAGGATCCCGAGACCGACCGTCTCGCTCGGGAGCTGTCCAAGGAGACGGGCGAAAGCCTCACGACCGCCGTGGCCATTGCTCTGCGCGAGCGCCTCGAGCGGGTTCGAGGGCGTGCCAGCGGGCAAGGTCTGGCCGACGAGCTCAACGTCATCGCCCTCCGTTGCGCAGGGCTCCCGCTGCTCGACGACCGGCCGGAGGAGGAAATCCTCGGCTACGACGAGCGCGGGCTGCCGGCCTGATGGTCCTCGACACGTCGGCGCTTGTCGCGGTGCTGTTCGACGAGCCCGAGCGGGAGGACTTCATCCGCAGGATCGCGGCCGCACCACGACGGCTCATCTCGGTCGGCACCCTGATCGAGACCTCGATCGTCGTGGAATCCAGGCGCGGGGAGGTCGCACGGTCGCGAGCTCGACCTGTTCCTCCATCGTGCCGATGTGCAGACCGTGACCGTCAACGAGGAACAGGCGCTGATGGCGCGGGCGGCGTGGCGGCGCTACGGCAAGGGCCGCCACTCCGCCGGGTTGAACTTCGGCGACCTGTTCGCCTATGCCCTCGCCCGCACCGCCGGCGAGGAACTCCTGTTCAGAGGCGACGATTTCACCAAGACCGACCTCACCGCGGCGTGAGGCGAGACGGGCCGGCGCAACATCGAGCTGGGTGGTCAGCGACGGTTCAGCGCCCAGTTCCTGATCTTGTCGATGCGGGCCTGCAACTGCTCGGCGCTGGCCGCGGCCGAGGCAGGCCCGCCGCAGACCGCCCGGAGCTCGGCGTGCACGGCGCCGTGCGGCAGGCCGGTCCGGTGGTGCCACGCACCGACCAGCCCGTTGAGCTCCTTGCGCAGCGCCGCCAGCGCCTTGTGCAGCGGCACCGCGCCGCCGGCGTGACCCGCGCCGCCGTCGACCGAGCGCCGGGACCGACCGGTGCGCCCGGCCAGGTGCTCGCTCTGACGGGCGCGCAACAACGTCGCGACCTGGTCGGGCTCGAGCAGCCCGGGCAGCCCCAGGAAGTCGGCCTCCTCGGCCGACCCGACCGCGGCCTGCGCCCCGAACTCGCCCCCGTCGAACAGCACCCGGTCGAACGTCGCCTCGGCCTCCAGCGCCTCGAACTCAAGCTGGTCACCAGCATCGGCACTGTCCGCCGGCAGGTTAGCCGCGGCCACCAGCGCGTCCTCGGGGGCGAACGGGTCGACCTCGGCCGGCGTCGCGCGGTCCAGCGCGTGGTCGCGCTCGACCTCCATCTCGGCGGCGTGCTGGAGCAGCAGCGGAACCGACGGCAAGAACACCGAGGCCGTCTCCCCCCGACGCCGGGCCCGCACGAACCGGCCGACCGCCTGGGCGAAGAACAGCGGCGTCGAGGTCGAGGTCGCGTAGACCCCGACCGCCAACCGGGGAATGTCGACGCCCTCGGTCACCATCCGCACCGCCACCATCCAGCGGTCCCGGCCGACCGCGAACCCCTCGATCCGCTCGCTCGACCCAGGCTCATCGGACAGCACCAGGGTCGGCGCCTCCCCGCTGACCCGGCGCAGCGTGGCGGCGTAGGCCCGGGCCGAGAGATGGTCGGTCGCAATGACCAGGCCACCGGCGTCGGGCACCGATCGGCGTACCTCGGTGAGCCGCTGGTCGGCCGCGGCGAGGACCTGGGGGATCCAGTTGCCCTGCGGGTCCAGCGCGGTGCGCCAGGCCTGCGCGGTGAGATCCTTCGTCAGCGGCTCCCCCAGCGTGGCACTGACCTCGTCGCCCGCGCGGGTTCGCCAGCGCATCTGGCCGGTGTAGCTCAAGAAGATGACCGGCCGTACGACGCCGTCGGCGAGACCCCTGCCGTAGCCGTAGGAATAGTCCGCCGCAGACCGGCGTACGCCGTCCGTCCCTCGCTCGTAGGTCACGAACGGGATCGCGCTGGTGTCCGAGCGGAAGGGGGTGCCCGTCAGGCCGAGGCGGCGGGTCGCTGGCTCGAAGGCCTCGCGGATCGCCTCGCCCCAGGACAGGTTGTCCCCGCCGTGGTGGATCTCGTCGAGGATCACCAGGGTGCGGCGGTGCTCGGTGCGCCGGCGGTGCAGCATCGGGTGGGCGGCGACCTGGGCGTAGGTCAGAGCCACACCGGTGTAGTCCCCGGCGGTGGCGCCGTCGGCGTTGCGAAACGTGGGGTCCAGGGCGATGCCCACCTTGCTCGCGGCGTCGGCCCACTGGTGCTTGAGGTGCTCGGTGGGGGCCACGACAGCCACCTTCGCGACGACGTCGCCGGCGAGCAGTTCGCTGGCCACGCGCAGGGCGAACGTCGTCTTGCCCGCCCCCGGCGTCGCGACCGCGAGGAAGTCGCGACCGGGTGCGCCGAGGTAGGCGTCCAACGCCTCCTGCTGCCAGGCACGAAGGGCGCTGGCGGTGCCCCAGGGTGCTCGGAGGGGATATGCGGGCGGCAGGTGGGAGGCGGCGGAGGTACTCATCGGTCCGACGAGGCTACCCGCACCCGGGGGGCCAGGGCCGCGCCCAGACCGGCCACGACCGCCATCAGGCCGAAGATGGCCAGGAACGCCGCCGGCCCGCTCGACTCGTGCAGACCGGCGAAGATCGCGCCCGCAGTGCCGATCAGCACGATCGAGCCGAGCGCGTCGGAGACCTGCAGGGCGGCGGAGTTGAACCCCTGCTCCGCGGGCGCAGACAGCTCGAGCATCAGCACGTTGGTGCTGGTCATCCCGAGGCCCATGCCCAGGCCGCCGAGGAACCACGTGAACCCGGCGACCAACGCGGGCACGGCGGGCCAGAGCGCGAGCGGGGTGAGGGCGACGCCGATGGCGACCAGGACACCCCCCGCCTGCACCAGCCGGAACCGCGGCGCCCTGGTCGAGGGCCGCCCCTGCCACCAGGACCCGATCGACCAGCTCACCGCCGCGCCGGTCAGCGTCAGCCCTGCGAGCGCGGTCGCGAGGCCCCGCTCACGCACCAGCATCAGCGGCAGGAAGGTCTCCGCCCCGAAGAAGGACCCGGCCAGGATCCCGCGCAGCAGGATGGCGCTCGGCAGTCCGCGCCCGGCCCGCAGCGTGCCCGGCGGCACCAGCCGGGGCACGCTGGGGACCAGCAGGACCGCGGCGACGGCCGCGAGCGGCAGCGAGAGCAGGTCCAGTCGCTGCCCGGCGTACTGCAGCACCGCGACGCCGGCGGCGGTGGCCAGCGCCGGGAGCGCGCGGCGGCGGCGCGGACCCGCGGCAACTGCGGCGCCGAGATGGCGCATCCGGGGCACCATCAGCAGCACGGCCGGAACCATGAGCGGGGGTACGGCGAGGAAGACCCACCGCCAGGACCACTGGTCCGCGACGACCCCGGCGATCGAGGGCCCGACGATCGCGGGCAGCACCCAGGCGCTGGCCATCACCGAGAACAGCCGCGGCCGCAGGGTGTCGGGGTAGGCCCGGCCCACCACGACGTACAGGGCGACGATGTTCAGCCCGGCGCCGAAGCCCTGCACCGCGCGCCCGGCGACAAACGCCCCCATGCTGGTGGCGGTGCCGGCGACCACCAGGCCGACGGCGAAGGTCACGACGGCCACGACGAACGGACCGAGCGGCCCCCGCCGATCGGAGACCTCGCCCGCCGCGACCATGCCCAGCAGGCTGGTGATCAAGAACGCGGAGAAGCCGAAAGCGTAGAAGCGCAGCCCGCCGAGGTCACGGACCGCGACCGGCATCGCGGTCGCGACGGCCATTGCCTCGAAGGCCACGAGGGACGTGACGGCGAGGATCCCCGCGGTCAGCGCCCGGTGCTCGGGACCCCAGATCAGGGGGGGCCGCCGCCGTCCTTGTCGCCGCCGTTCTTGTCGCCGCCGTTCTTGTCGCCGCCGCCGCGCAACCCGGAATGGATCTCCTTGCAGGTGGGGCAGACCGGGAACCGTTGCGGGTCGCGCCCGGGCACCCATAACTTGCCGCACAGCGCCCGGACGGCGTCCCCGGACAGGGCCGACTCCAGGATCTTCTCCTTGCGGACGTAGTGGGAGAACCGGTCGTGGTCGCCGTCGCCGTGCGACGTCTTCGGCGTCGCGTCGACCTCCTGCTCGAGCAGGGTGTCGGTGCCGCCGCCGGGCGGTGCCAGGCCGGGCTGGCCGGGTTCGTCCAAGCCGTAGTCGCTCATGGGCGCAATCCTAGGCGGCGCGCCGCCCGCCCCGGCTCGATCGCGGCACGGCTCGATCGCGGCACGGCTCGATCGCGCAGGGTCAGTTCATCGTCGGGTCGTCGGGATAGGTCGAGACGATTGCGAGGTCACCGCCCTGGCGGCGCAGGACGGCGCGCCACAGCAGGTCCGGCTGGGCGCTGAAGGGGTCCTCGCCGCGGGCCGACACGGCATACCACGCCCCGTCGTCCAGCTCTGACTCGAGCTGACCAGCGGCCCACCCGGCGTAGCCGGCGAAGATGCGCAGGGCGTGCACCTCCCCGGCCAGGTCGGAGGGGGCCGTGTCCAGGTCGACCAGGCCCAGCCCGTCGGTCATCCGGCGCAACCCGAGGGGCTCGTCGTCGTGCTCGGGCCGGACCGCGGCCAAGCCCAGCGCGGAGTCCAGTGCCACCGGGCCACCCTGGAACAGCACCCCCGGCGCGACGGTGAGCGGGTGCCAGGAGGGCAGCACCTCGGCGACCTCGACCGGGGTCGGCCGGTTGATCACGACTCCCAGGGCGCCGTCCTGGTCGTGGTCGAGCAGCAGGATCACGGTGCGCGCGAAGGTCGGGTCAGCCAACGCCGGAGTGGCGACCAGCAGCTGACCGGCCAGGCCGGCGACCTTCCCCACCTCGCTCATGCCCCCATGGTGCCCTGAGCAAGCCCAAGCCAACACCCACCAGGTCCGCGAGTACGTCGAAGGGGTCGCCGCTGCGGCCGGCGAGCAGGACGTGCTGGACGAGCTCGCTCAGGACCGCGTGGGCCGCCAGCACCGCCGCGAGCGGGCCAACGGGCACCCCGGCGCGGCGCCCAGTGACCAGCACGCCGGCGAAGACGGCGACGTGGACCAGCTTGTCCAGCCCCGGGAAGGTGCCCCCCGAGGGGGCCCGCGGCCAGTAGAGCACGACGAGCTGGACCAGCACCGCAGCGCCGAAAGCGGCCCACCGCAGCGCGGGTCGCCTGGTCATGGACTGGTCATGGACTGGTCATGGACTGGACTGGCCCTGGACTGGTCTGGACTGGTCTGGACGGGTCTGAACTCGTCTGGACTGGTCATGGACTCGCGGCACCGCGCACGGCGCTCGCCACGGCCGCGGACACGTCGGGGTGGAAGACGCTGGGCACGATGTAGCTCGCGTTGAGCTCGTCGTCGGCGACGACCGCGGCCAGCGCCCTCGCCGCCGCGATGAGCATGTCCACGGTGACCGTGTGGCTCTGGGCGTCGAGAAGCCCGCGGAACACGCCGGGGAACGCGAGCACGTTGTTGATCTGGTTGGGGAAGTCGCTGCGACCGCTGGCCACCACGGCGGCGTGCGCCGAGGCCGCGCCCGGGTCGACCTCGGGCACCGGGTTGGCCAGGGCGAAGACGATGCTGCCCTCGGCCATGGTGGCCACGTCCTCGGGGGTGAGGATGTCCGGTGCGGACACCCCGATGAAGACGTCGGCCCCGGCGAGAGCCTCGACCAGGGTGCCGGTCATACCCTCGGTGCTGGTCTGCTGCGCCACCCACGTCAGCTCGCCCTCCAGGTCGGGGCGATCCCCGTGCACGACGCCGTCCTTGTCGGCCACCACGACGCGCCGCGCCCCGGCAGCGAGCAGGACGGTGAGGATGGCCATCCCAGCCGCGCCGGCCCCCGACATGACGATGCCCACGTCCGGCAGCGACTTGTCGACCACCTTCAGCGCATTGATCAGGGCCGCGAGCACCACGATGGCGGTGCCGTGCTGGTCGTCGTGAAAGACCGGGATGTCGAGCTTTGCCCGCAGCCGGCGCTCGATCTCGAAGCAGCGGGGTGCGGAGATGTCCTCGAGGTTGATGCCCGCGAACACCGGCGCGATCAGCTCGACGGTGCGCACGATCTCGTCGACGTCCTGAGTGTCCAGGCAGATGGGGAACGCGTCGATGCCCGCGAACCGCTTGAACAACGCAGCCTTGCCCTCCATCACGGGCAGCGCCGCGAGGGCACCGAGGTTGCCCAGGCCCAGCACCGCCGAACCGTCTGTCACCACGGCCACCGTGTTGCGCTTGATGGTCAACCGACGGGCGTCCTCCGGGTTGGCCGCGATGGCGAGGCAGACCCGGGCCACCCCGGGGGTATAGATCATCGACAGGTCGTCCCGGTTGCGGATCGGCACCCTCGAGGTGACCTCGATCTTGCCGCCGAGGTGCATCAGGAAGGTCCGGTCGGAGATCCGCCCGATAGTGACCCCCTGCACTGCCGCGAGGGCCACCGCGAGCTCCTCGGCGTGCGCCGTGTCGCGGGCCGCGCAGGTCACGTCGATGCGCAGCCGCTCGTGGCCCGAGGCAGTCACGTCCAGACCGGTGACCGCGCCGCCGACGTGCTCCACGGCAGCAGTGAGCAGGCTCACTGCGTTGCCGTGCGCCGGCGCCTCGAGGCGAACGGTGATCGAGTAGGAGACGCTGGGCAAGCTCGCCATGCCCTGATCCTTCCAGGTCCGCTCAGTCGCCGGGCAGGCGTAACACCGTCACGAAGAAATCGTCGATCCGGCGCACCACGTCGATGAACCGAAGTCCACCGGCTTGCGGGCCGCCGGGAAGCTCCAGCCGTGCCGCTTCCAGCGACCGGCGCCAGCCGCAGCGTCAGCCGCACCGTCACGAACGGCCGGGCCGGTCTCCCTCACGGGTCGACCGTCGCGGGCAGGTCCGGCGAGGCTATCGACCGTTCGCTGGTCTCGTCGACCTCGAACCAGACGGTCTTGCCCGCGGTCCCTCCGTCGTGGTCGACCCCCCATCGAGACGCGAGCGCGTCGAGCAGGCGCAGCCCTCGGCCGGTGGCCGAGGTCGCCGAGAAAGCGTGCATCCGGGGCGAGAGCGGTGAGCCGTCGTGCACCTCGACCCGCACCCACCCATCGACGGCCCGAACCGTCACGGTCAGCACGGTGCGGGCGTGCAGCACCGCGTTGGTCACCACCTCGGTCACCAGCAAGGTCGCCGCGTCGAGGTCGGCGTGACTGTCGGCCTCGGACAACATCATCCGCAGGTGGCGACGAGCCCGCGGCACGCTGTCGGCCGAGGGCGGCAGCTCCAACGGCGCGGACACCTCCGCAGGCTACCGGTCCGCCGGTCCCGCGGGCGGCGGAGGATCGGTCGGGGGGCGGCGGCGGCGACGGCGGCTTTCGCGCTCCGCCTCGTCCAGCAGCCGGGCCTGCTCGGGGCTCGGGGCCGTGCCGCCGAGCCGAGCCGGCAACCACCAGCGGTCGTCATCGCCGCCGGACAGCGAAGGGTAGTCGGCCTGGGCCCGGTCCAGCAGGTCGTGCATCCGCGCCTTCAGCAGCTCACCGACCACCGGGACGTCGGACCCGCGGGGCGGCGGAATCGGCTCGCCTACGATGACCGTGATCGGCGTGCGGGTGCGCCCGAGCCGCTTGGGGTGGTCCTTGGTCCAGACCCGTTGCGAGCCCCAGATGACGGCCGGCAGCAGCGGGACCTTGGCGGCCGAGGCCATCCGCACCGCCCCCGCCTTGAACTCTTTGAGCTCGAAGGATCGACTGATCGTGGCCTCGGGGAAGACCCCGACGATCTCGCCGGCCTTGAGCGCGTCGACGGCGTCGCGGAAGGACTGGGCGCCGGCCTCCCGGTCGACCGGGATGTGGTGCATGCCGCGCATCAACGGCCCGGACACCCGATGGTCGAAGACCTCCTTCTTGGCCATGAAGCGCACCAGCCGGCCTGCGGGCCGCGCCGCGAAGCCGGCGTAGGTGAAGTCCAGGTAGCCCACGTGGTTGAGCACCATGACCGCGCCGCCATGCCGGGGGATGTGCCCCGAGCCCTCGATCCGGAACCGCAACCCCTGTACGGCGAACAGGAGCCGGGCGACGGTGAGCACCGGGGGGTAGACGAGATCGGCCACGAACAGAACCTAGCGGGCATCCCCTGCGGCGAGGACCTCGGCCAGCCGGCGGGCCAGGAAGTCGCGCTCGGCGTGGTTGGTCGCGAGGCGCAGCGCAGCTCGGTAGCCCTCGGCCGACTCCTGCCAGCGACCCAGCTGCCGCAGCAGGTCGGCGCGGGTCGCCGGCAGGTAGGGATAGGCCGCGAGGCGGGGGTCGGCGCCGAGCCCGACCGAGCCTTCGGTGCCCCCGATCTGGTCGAGGCCTGCCTGCGGGCCGAGCACCATCGCGACGACGACGGCCCGGTTGAGGGCCACGACCGGGGAGGGCCAGACCAGCAGCAGTTCGTCGTACAGCCCTAGCAGCTCGGACCAGTCGGTGGCGGCGTAGGTCGGCGCCTCGGCATGCACTGCGGCGAGCGCGGCCTGCAGCGCGAAGCGCCCCGGGCGACCGCCGCGCAGGGACTCGGTCACCAGCCGGCGCCCCGCCTCGATCGCCGCGCGGTCCCACCTCGATCGGTCCTGCTCCTCCAGCAGCAGCAACCTGCCACGCGAGTCGGTGCGGGTGCTGCGGCGGGCGTCGGTAAGCAGCAGCAGAGCGAGCAGCCCCCGGACCTCCCGTTCGTCGGGCATCAGTGCGTGCAGCATGCGCGCCAGGTCCAGCGCCCGGTCGACGAGGTCGGCCCGGACCAGGCTGGCGCCGGCGGGCGCGGTGTGGCCGGCGCTGAACACCAGGTGCACCACCGTCAGCACGACGTCGAGGCGTTCCGGCAGCTCCGCCTCGGTGGGGATGCGGTAGGGGATCCGGGCCAGCGCGACCTTCTTCTTGGCCCGGGTGATGCGGGCGGCCATGGTGGGCTCGCTGACCAGGAACCCCCGGGCGATCTCGGCGGTGGTCAGCCCGCACACCAGCCGCAGCGTGAGCGCCTGCTGGGCCTCGCGGGCCAGCGCGGGATGGCAGCAGGTGAAGACGAGGCGCAGCCGGTCGTCGGAGATCACATCAGCCTCCTCACCGCCGGGCTGCTCGCTTCCAGACGGCGCCGGGTCGACCAGCAGCGGCAGCTTGACGCGCAAGGTGCGGTCACGGCGGACGAGGTCGAGCGCCTTGCGCCGCGCGGCCGTGGTGAGCCAGGCGCCCGGCTTGTCGGGGACGCCGGTGCGGGCCCACGTCTCCAGCGCCGCGACGAAGGCGTCCTGCACGCACTCCTCGGCGGTGTCGAGGTCGCGGGTGACGCGCACCGTCGCGGCGAGCACGTAGGCCCACTCGCGACGGTGCGCATCCGCCACCGCGGCGGCGATGTCAGGCGCGGGAGCGCCCGGGGACCCGTCGGTCACTCGCCGGATGAGCCACCTGAGGTGTCCAGCACCGGACGCACTTCGACCCCGCCGTAGGGGGCCGGGCACAACTTGCCGAACGCGATCGCCTGGTCGAGGTCCTCTGCCTCCACCAAGTAGAAGCCCCCGAGGGCCTCCTTGGTCTCGGCGAACGGACCGTCGGTGACCTCGCCGACCCGGATCGAGGTCGCCGTCGACGTGGGCTGCAGGGCCTCGCCGTGCAAGATCTTGCCGCCCTGAGCGATGACCTGCTCGGCAAACTCCCCATGAGCCTTCATCGCGGCCTCCCACGCACCGGGCGTGGGCTGCGCGTAGGACTGCTCGTTCTCGTAGATCAGGATCATGTACTGCGCCATGGTGGGCTCCTTCGAAGGTCGGCGGGTGCGAACACCTCATACGACGAACGAGCCTGGCCCAGATCGACAGCCGGGGTAGACCGAATGGCGCAAGTCCATGCCGGCCGAGGCAGATGGTCAGCGAACCCGGCCGGCGCAGACGGTCAGCGAACCCTGCCGGCGCGCCAGTTCGAGGTCCAGATCCGGTCCTTGCGCACCCGGGTGCCGGAGTACGGCGCGTGCCAGATCTTGCCGCCGCCGGCGTAGATCGCGACGTGGTAGATGCGGCCGCCGTTGGAGAAGAACAGCAGGTCTCCGGGACGGACGCTGCGCTTGCTGATGTGCTTGGTCGCGGAGTACTGCGCCCGCGACGTGCGGGGCAACTTCTTGCCGAGGGCCTTGCGCAGGACGTAGCCGGTGTAGCCGGAGCAGTCGAACGAGCTCGGCCCGGACGCGCCGTAGCGGTAGGGGCGACCCTTGTACTGTGCCGCGGTTCCCAGCACCTTGAGGCTGAAGGCCCGGGTTCCCGGGGCGCTGGAGGACAGGACGGCGGCGCCGGCGGGCGACGGGGAGACGCCGGCGACGAGGACGGAGCAGAGCGCAGCAGCGAGGGCCATGAGGGCAACGCGCAGCCACGGCCGGATGGCCATAGACATCGGAGAACTTGCCTTTCCGCGCGCCTGCGGGGTGAGCTGTCGGATTCGGGCTCGGAAGTGCCCGGCCCGCCAAAGGCGGACTTAACCCCAAGCCGTCGCACCTGGCGACGGCGGTCTGGTGGGAACCAGGGTGGTTCCCCCGCTCCTGCCCGGTTGCTGTGGATCGTGTGGGAACAGGCCGGCCGGCGGGCAGGATTCGGCGTTCCGGAGCGCGTTCATGGCTGTGGTCGAGACTCTCGTCCAAAGGCGCAGAAGCGCCTGGCCGAACGACCGGTGTTGAGATGACCTAAACACATCTGGCGCCCCGTGTCAGATCCTGGACGGCAAAAGTGAGCAACGTCACCGGCATAGACAGGGGCGTTCTGGCTATATGCGGCGCCCCTTGAGCGGCCGATCGTCCATATCGCGGGACTCGCTGTCAAGCGGCTACCGACCGTCGCAGAAACCCGCCTGGTGGACGGCTACGGCACGGCAGCGACGAGTTCGGCGGTTGCCGCCTCGATGCCGGCGCAGAGCACGTCGATGTCGGGCACGTGGTCGTAGTCACCGGTGATCCCGCAGTCGAGCCGCCCGTTGTAGGACACGATGCCGATCGTGATCCGCACGTCCGAGGCGAGCGGAATGTAGGGAAACATCTCGGTCATCGCCCGGCCCAGCAGGTACATCGGCTGCTGGGGTCCGGGCACGTTGGTGGTGACCGTGCTGATCGTGCGCTGGGGAAAGCGGGCCACGACCCGCGCGCCGAGAGCAAGCAGCGTGGGTGGCACGAAGTCGGCCGCCGACATCATGCCCTCCACCCCCGTGGCCATGCCGCTGCGTTTGAGCCCGTTCAGCTGCTCGGTGATCGCGGCGAGGCGCTCGACCGGGTCGGCGATGCCGATCGGCAGGTCGGCGAGCACGGCCGAGACCTGGTTGCCGAGGGCGCCGGTCTGGTCGGCACGGCGCACCGACACCGGCACCATCGAGCGGATCGTGCGACCGTCCACCACCTCACCGCGGGCCGCCAGGAAGGTGCGGAAACCACCGGTGATCGACGCCAGGATCACGTCGTTGACGGTGCCGCCGAAGGCGTTCTTGACCGACTTGACGTCGGCGAGGCCGGCCCGCGCCCAGCCCCACCGCCGGTGCGGACCGATCGGGCCGTTGAGCACGCTCTCCGGCCGCACGACCTTGCCGCCGAGCTGGGCCAGGCCGGCGACCTGCGCGACCGCGTGCGTGACGAGCTGTCTCGGCGCCGACAGGGCTCCGAGCACCGCTCGGCCCTGCGACACCGGATTGCGCACCACGTCGGCGAGGGCCGATGACAGCATCTGGACCTCCGACGGAGCCGGCTCGGGCACCCAGGCAACCGCTGGCAACGGGTGGGCCTGCGGTTGAAAGTCGAGGACTACGCTCATGATGTCGGTGCCCGAGATGCCGTCAATCATGGCGTGGTGAGCCTTGTTGACCAGCGCCCACCGGCCGTCGGACAGGCCCTCGACGAACCACATCTCCCACAACGGCCGGGACAGGTCGAGGTGCTGGGCCATCAGTCGGCCGGCGAGGGTCCGCAGCTGGGCCTCGCTGCCCGGGGACGGCAGGGCGCTGTGGCGCATGTGGTAGCGGATCCGAAAATGCGGGTCGTCGACCCAGACCGGCAGGCCCAGCTCGAGTGGGGTCCGGCGGAACCGCTGCCGATAGCGGGGAACGCGAGCCAGCTTGGCCTCGATGACCTCGCACAGCTCGTCGTAGGTCGGCGCCGGGCCCTCGAACACCAGCGCCGATCCGACGTTGAGCTGCTGGATGTCCCGTTCGATGTGCAGGAACGAGGCGTCGAGTGGGCTCATCCGGTCCATGGGGCTCCCTTGTGTCGCGCGGCAGGCGGCGTAGGTCGGTGGCCTGCGCTGGCGGCGGCAGCCGGCGCGCCCTCGGCCGCGAGCCAGTCCAGGATCATGTCGGCGGTCCAGCTCGGCGCCTCGAGCTGGGGGACGTGACCCACGTCATGGGCCACCTCGAAGCGCCAGCCCGGGTTGTCCAGTGCCGCCTGACGGGCGGACGCGAAGGGCACCAGCCGGTCCCGGTCGCCGTGCAGCAACAGGACCGGCCCGTCGAGGGCGCGCATCCGCGCGTGGTAGGAACCGGGGCGGGCCAGCAGCCTCATCAGGCTGCGGGCGGCTCCCAGGAACGCCGCGTCAACGCCGGGATAGCCGGCCCGCTCACGGGCGAGCTCGACCGAGGCCTCGACGAGGTCGGCCGGCACCCGGCTCGGGTCCACGCAGCACAGCCGCAGCACCTGGGCGACAGCCTGCTCGGGGCGCAACCGGCGCCGCCGGCCGGCGAGCACCACCCGGCCGAGGCCGGGCAGCGCGTAGGCCAGAAAACTCGCCGTCACCATCGGATCGGGCCGGGAGCCGCGAGTCTGCGGCAGCGGCGGGTCCACGAGAACCAGGCCGGCGACGGTGGCCGGGAAGGCGGTGGCCTGCAGGATCGACACGGTGGCACCCATCGAGTTGCCGACGAGCACGGCCGGGGTGCCGATCACCTCGCGCAGGAAGCGGTCCAGCAGTCGCTGGTTGGCCTCGACGGCGGTGGACCGCCTGCCGGGACGGGTGCGCCCGTGCCCGGCGAGGTCGAGGGCGACCACGCGGCAACGCGCCGTCAGCAGCGGGGCGAGCGCGGCCCAGTTGACGTGCGACCCGCCGAGTCCGTGGACGCAGACCAGCATCGGGCCGTCGGGTGGGCCGCCGTGGTCGACGACGTAGGTCGGTCCGTCGAGGTCGACCCAGGACGACACTGCCACCACGGCGCCAGGGGTCCGATCACCAGGCTTGGGCACGGGCCTCAGCGTACGTCGCGCACGCGCCGGCCTCCGGCACTGGCCGGAGACCGACGCGTCGGCCCGGCTCCTGCGCCGGGTTCAGCCGCCGGCGCCTGCGCCGGGTTCAGCCGCCGGCGCAGGCGCTGGGCTCAGCCGTCCGGCTGGGTCACCCCGTTGGCCGTGAGGGTGTAAGGCGCGAACTGCTGGACCTGCTCGGTCGGGTCGTCGTAGGCGACGACCGCGACCACCACCGGGAAGTCCTCGAACCGCTCAAGGTCGTCGCGGCGCAGGGAGAGCGACGTGCGGCGGTTGAAGCTACGCACGAGAACCCGTTGCTTGGCCTCGTCGATGCCAACCAGGCGCAGGTCCCAGTTGGCCACCACGGTCGGCGAGATCTGGGTCGGCGAACGGAACGGCGCGAGGCTGGAACCGTCGCTGACCGTCGTGCCGCCGACGTTCACGTCATCGACGTACCAGCCGCCGTCGTTGACCCCGCCGTCGCTGACATAGCGGAAGCCCACCAGGACGGTCTGACCAGCGTAGGGCGTCAGGTCGAACGTCTGGGTGGCGAACGCGGCCGAGTCGCCGTTCAACGCCGGGCCGAACGGGCCCGCCACCGTGTTGGCGTTGGCCAGCACGGTGTAGGTCTTGCCGCCGTCGGTCGAGACCACGGTGTAGGCATAGTCGAAGCCTGGTTCGGCTCCGTGGAACTCGTTGAAGGTCAGCGTCGGGCTGGCCGCCGGAACGGTGACCTCGGCGATGGCTGCCGAGTCGAGGTTGCTCGAGTTGCCCGACCAGAGCGCCGGGTTTCCGATGTTCGTGGGGGCGTCGGCGGCCACGGTCTATGTCAGCGGCTGGGGTGCCAGTGTCGCCGCGCCGTCGAACGACAGGGAACGCAGCCTCTGGCCCGAGACGGCCTGGCCGGCGGCGTCGCGAAGGCTGACGTAGTCGGCGCCGTTGGGCGCTGCACCCGGGATCGCGAACGAGGCGGGGTTGGCGAGGTTGAGACGGGCCTGCAGGCTGGCTGAGGTGACCCGGGCCTTCCTGACTCCGGACACCCTGCCCTTGGCGCCGCCGGCGATGCCGTCGATCAGGTTCATCACCTGGAAGTCGTGCAGGACGTCGGAGACGTCGGTGCCCGGCGCAAACGTGTCTAGCTGAGCCTGCACGCCAGCTAGGCCCTGAGCCGCGCCGTCCCGGTGCAGACCGGACATGAAGTCCAGGCCGTAGCGGTCGAACAGGAACAACATGAACGACCACGCGTTGCCGTAGTCGGCCAGGATCTCGTTGCCGTTGCCCTCGTCACCCCACAGCGTCAGCGAGTTCTGCGGCCCGCCGCAGTCTCTCGGATTGGAGTTGAACGGTGTCGCCACCGGGCCGAAACCGTTGAAGCAGTGGAGGTGACTCTGCCCGTCGCGGTCGAACACCGAAGCGCGCGAGTTGGCGTAGCCGGTCAGCGAGATCGCGAAGTCCGACAGTCCCTCGTTGACGAAGTTCGTCTCGGCCGGGTCGGTGTAGGACTGCAGCAGGTGCTGGTATTCGTGGGCGAAGACGCCCTCGTAGAGGAACGGCCGGGCCGGCCTGCTGGTGCACAGGTCAGCGGTCGGCTCGTCCGGCGGGTTGGCTCCGGTGCGGTGCAGCCAGTCGAACGCGTCGATGGTCATCACGTTGCGGTCGAGCAGGTCGTTGAACTGCGAGGACTGTGAAGAGGCGGGCCAGCGTCATCCGGCGACGTGGACGTCGTGGGCCGTTCGGTGGGCCGTTCCCCGGCCGGTGACGTAGGCTGTCGACGTACAACTGCATAGGGGGTGAACGGTTTCGACTTCGGATGTCGAGACAGGGGAAGCGGGCCGAGGATGGCTGGGATGATCTCGCAAACCAGGCCCAGCAAACCAATAAGCGCCGATTCACATCGCGCTGAGTCCTACGCTCTCGCTGCCTAAGCGAGGCTAGGCTCTGTCAGCCCGGGAGTGCCTCCGGCCCGGTGTCTGGCATCAGCAAGGAGGCTCAACCGGTCGGTCCGGTCGCGGGACCGACCGGAACATCGCACAGCGACTGAGCCCGTCAGCAGCCTTGCCTGTGAGTCTGCTGGGGCCGAGAAACTCAGTTTCAGGCTGCGCCCGGAGAAGCCCTGTTTTTGCACCGAAGGACGCGGGTTCGATTCCCGCCACCTCCACTCTGTCCTCCCTTTGACCTGCGACGATGCAGACCTGAAGAGTCGAGCACGACTCCCGTCACCTCTCTTGCAGGGCAACGGTTTACGCGTGATTTCTGGCCGTGTCGCGGTGCGGGAGATGCGGGGTCGCCAGACGTTCGAGCCAGGCGTCGACGTGCGCGAGATTGACCTCGACCAGGAGGACTTCACATTCCGGTGGGAGCGACTCAGCGAGGCACGCGCCGAGGAGATCGCCGCTGACGTCCTGTCGCGCACGCCCGAGAGGCCGTCACTCTCTGGCAGGGGCATGACGTCCCCCTCTCTGACGATCCGGCTCCCGAGGCAGGAGAGCGAGCGACTGGAGCGTGTCGCGTCCCAACAGGGGCGGCGAACCTCCGACGTCGTGCGTGAAGCGCTCGACGACTACCTGAACACGCACGCCGGCTGACTCAACGCGCCAACATTGGCGACCGACGAGCTCCCCGCGGCTTGTGACGGAGGCCTCTTCTGCGTCCATACTCATTGATCGGTCCGATGACTATGCAGATGGGCGCGGCGCCATCGATGCCGAGGCGTTCGATTTCCCGCCACCTCCACCCACATAGCTGTGTACGTCGACTGGTTCGGCGTGCCGGGGTTGCGGCCA
The DNA here is from genome assembly GCA_038223055.1 of Actinomycetes bacterium. Taxonomy (GTDB): domain Bacteria; phylum Actinomycetota; class Actinomycetes; order JACCUZ01; family JACCUZ01; genus JBBRHF01. The sequence continues at coordinate 28,409 of JBBRHF010000010.1, forward strand.
TGATGTCGTGTTTTCGGCCGTCGGGAGTCACGTCCACGGAGGCAAAGCGAACGCGGCGCGAACTGCTCGCGCCAAGTCTTGCGCCGGTCACCCCTGCCGTCGGCGCCATCAGGGCACCGTGATGACGATCTTTCCCCGGGTGTGGCCCGCGGCGGACAGCCGCTGAGCGGCGGCGGCCTCGGCCAGCGGAAACTCGCGGGCTACCTCGATCCGCAGCAGCCCGGCATCGACCAGCCGGGACAGCTCGCCCAGGTCCTCGGCCGAGGGCCGCACGAACCAGTAGCGCCCGCCGAGCTCGCTGACCCGCGCCGCGTCGATGATCGACACCAGCCGACCGCCCGGCGCGAGGACAGCGGTGCTCGCCTCCAGCGCGTCCCCGCCGATGAAGTCCAGTACGACGTCGACACCGCGCGGCGCCACGCCCCGAACCCGATCGACCAGCCCGTCGCCGTAGGCCACCGGCTCGCAGCCCAGGGCACGCACGTAGTCGTGGTTGCGCTCGCTCGCGGTGCCGATGACCCGCGCACCGTGGGCGGCCGCGAGCTGCACGGCAAAGCCACCGACCCCGCCGGCCGCGTTGTGCACCAGCACCGTCTCTCCCGCGGCGACCTCGGCGAGCCGGATGGACTGGTACGCCGTGAGGCCGGCAAGCGGCAACGCCGCAGCCGCCCCGAAGCCCACCGACGTCGGCTTGGGGGCCAGCGTGCGCACCGGTGCCGCCACCAGCTCGGCGTAGGTGCCCTGGCCGATGTCGTCGCGGCGCGCGTAGCCGATGACCTCGTCGCCGACGGCGTAGTCGTGGACTGCGGGGCCTGCGGCCTCGACCACGCCTGACACGTCCCAGCCAGGCACCAGCGGGAAGTGCACGGCGAAGCCGCCATCGAGGCGCCCCTCGACCACCTTCCAGTCAACCGGATTGACGCTCGCCGCCCGCACCCGCACGAGCACCGTGTCGGGCCCGACCTTGGGGTCGGGCAGCTCGACGAGCTCGAGGACCTCGGGTCCGCCGTAGTGGTTGGCCACGATAGCTCTCATCGACATCCTCCAAGGGGAACACAGGGAAGGGAAGATCAGGGGATCCAGGTCGGCCAGGCAATGGGGCCTGCCCAGTGGGCCTCTTCCGGTCAGTCCTTGCCGCTGGCCCGCCGGGACAGCGCTCGCTGGGTCTCCCGGTTGGCCTGGCGCTCGGCGAGGGCAAGCCGCTTGTCGTAGGTCTTCTTCCCCCGTGCGAGGGCGACCTCGACCTTGGCCTTGCCGTCCTTGAAGTACAGCGCCAGCGGCACCATCGTGGTGCCGCCCTCCTTGGTCTTGCCGATCAGGCGCAGGATCTCCTGCTTGTGCAGCAGCAACTTGCGCTCCCGCCGCGGCTCGTGGTTGGTCCAGGTGCCCTCGGTGTACTCCGGGATGTGCACGCCGGCGAGCCACATCTCGCCGTCACGGATGTGCGCGAAGCCGTCCACGAGAGTGGCGTGGCCCGCTCGCAGCGACTTGACCTCGGTGCCGACCAGGACGATGCCCGCCTCGAAGACGTCATCGATGTGGTAGTCGTGGCGCGCCTTGCGGTTCGACGCGATGACCTTGCGGCCCTTCTCCTTGACCACAGCTCAGCCTCGTCCCGTGTGCACCGGGGCGAGTGTAGTTGGTCAGAGCCAGTGCATCGGGTCGGTCGGGACCCCGTTCACGTAGACCATGAAGTGCAGGTGGCAGCCGGTGGAGAACCCCGCGCCATCCATGCCCTCGCCGCCACCGCTCCAGCCGACCAACTGCCCCCTGCCGACGTGAGCGCCGGCTCCCACGGCGAACCGTTCGAGGTGGTTGTAGCTCGTGGCGACGCCCGCCCCGCGCAACACGCCATCGTCGAGGACCAGCTGGTTGCCATAGCCCCCGACATTTGCCGCCTGGACGACCGTCCCCGCCGCAGCAGCGTGGACGGGCGTGCCGCAGGCAACGCCGAAGTCGGTCCCGTCGTGCAGTTTGTAGACACCGGTGACCGGATGCACGCGCATGCCGAAGGGCGAGGTCACGGGCCCGAACGCCGGCCGGGACAGGACGCCGCCGCCCGCCACCCCGCCGCCTCCCCCGCCGGACCCACCGCTGGACGCAGCGGCCCGACCTGCTCGGCGAAGCCGGTCAAGGCGCGCCAGCCGGGTGGCCCGAGCCGCCCGGGCTGCCGCGATGCGGGCCTTGCGGGCCAGCTCGGCGAGCACCCGCTGCAATCGCCGCGACTCGGCCTGCATCGCCCGGTAGCGGGCCTCCTCCGCGGCCTTCTGGCGCTCGATCGTAGCCACGGCGCCGGCTCGCTGGGCGATGATGGCTTGGACCCGCTGCTGCGCGACGACGGCCTGGCCTTCGAGCCGGGCCACGCGCGCCACGAGACGCTCCTGCTCCTGTTTCATCCCGGTCAACTGCTGCCGCTTGGCGACCAGCGTCGCCCGCTGCGCAGCCAGGTCGGCTCGCTGCGCGCCGAGGTCGCCAAGCGCGGCACCTTGCGAGCGCATCGCATCCTGCACGAGCACCAGCCGGGTGGCAAAGTCGTCCGGGCTGTCTGACTGGAGCACGACCGCAAGCTGGGCGTAGTCGCCCTGCTGGTAGGACGACCGGGCGATGCGCCCGATCAGCCGGCGGGTTGCCGCGATGTGCGCCTGGGTGGTGCGGATCGCGCGACGTGCTCCGGCCACCTCGGCTCGCGCCGCGTCCAGTCGCTTGCCGAGGGCGGCGTCACGGGCCTGGGCGGCCGCCAGTTGGCCGCGGACCCGGGCGACCGTGGCCTGCGCCCCGGGCAGTCTGGCCTCGGCCGAGCGCAAGGCGAGCGCGGCGTCGCGCAACTGCACCGTGGTCTCACTGAGGTCACCGCGCAGGCTGCGCAGGACGGCGTCGACCTGCTTCTTCTTGCGATGCGGGTCCGAGGCCGAAGCCCGGTCGGCACCCCCGAAGCTGCCGAGCACGCCGAGGCACAGGGCCACGACGATGATCGACGCAGTCAGCGGAAGGCGTGAACGCATAGGAACGGCAGGCTCCGCGAGTCGAAGGGTCGAAAACGGACTTCAGACTCGAAGGTACTTGCGCAGCGTGAGGAAACTGGCAAACGCGGCCAACGCCACGCCGACGAGAACCATCCAGGGCACGGTCGCCCAGACGTCGCTCCACCCCACGAACCGGGTGAACGGGAAGGCAGGTCGGGCCACCCGCTCGATGACCTGACTCTGAAACAAGGCGAGCGCCCCCGTGGCCATCGACGCCCCGATGAGCCCCGCGATCGCACCCTCGAGCAGGAACGGCAACTGGATAGAGAAGCTGGATGCGCCGACCAGCTTCATGATGCCGGTCTCCCGCCGGCGGCTGAACGCGGCGACCCGGATCGTGTTGGAGATCAGCAGGACGGCGACCACGATCATAATCAAAGCCAGGCCCCAGGCTCCGGCCTGGAGATAGTTGAGGACCCGGAAGAACTTCGACAGCAATGCCTTCTGATCCTGGACCTGCTCGACACCGTCGCGGCTGGCGAACGCTGTCGCCACGATCGGGAACTGCTGGGGGTTCTTGAGCTTGACCCGGAACGACTCCGGCATCTGGTCGGCGGTGACGTTGTCGGCGATGGCCGAGTCCTTGAACTGCGAGGTGAAACGCGTGTAAGCCTGCGCCTTGGACTCGTAGAACACGGTCTTGACCGCAGACATGGCGCGCAGGTCGGCCTCAACCTTGGCGCGCTGGGCAGCGGTGATCTCACCGGCGGCGCAGCTGGGAACGCTGCTGTCCTGGCCGCACAAGAACACCGAGACTTCGACCTTGTCGTACCAGAAGTCCTTCATCGTGGTGACCTGCTTGCTGAACAGCAGACCGAAGCCGAAGAAGGCCAGCGACACCGCTGTGGTGACGATGACGGCGACGGTCATCGTCAGGTTGCGACGGAGCCCGATGCCGATCTCGGAGAGGATGAACGAGGCGCGCATGGTGTCCTAGGTCTCGACGGGGACTCGGGTCGGCTGGCTGGCTCGGCTGACTCGCAGTTTCGAGCTCGCAGTTTCGGGCTCGCGATGTCGGGCTAAGCAGAGTAGCCGTAGACCCCGCGGGACTGGTCGCGCACCACTCTGCCCCCCTCGAGCTCGATGACCCGCTTGCGCATCTGGTCGACGATGTCGTCGTCGTGCGTGGCCATGACGACGGTGGTGCCGGTGCGGTTGATGCGGTCGAGCAGTTTCATGATGCCGACGCTGGTCGTCGGGTCGAGGTTGCCGGTCGGCTCGTCCGCGATGAGGATCATCGGCCGGTTGACGAAGGCGCGGGCGATGGCCACCCGCTGCTGCTCGCCACCGGAGAGCTCGTCGGGCCGCCGGTGCTCCTTGCCCTTGAGCCCGACCAGGTCGAGGACCTCGGGGACGACCTTGGCGATGTGGCTGCGGGGGCGACCAATCACCTCCAGGGCGAAGGCGACGTTCTCCTGCACCGACTTGTTGGGCAGCAGCCGGAAGTCCTGGAACACCGTGCCGACCTGACGGCGCAGCGCCGGCACCTTCCACTGGGATAACCGGGCCAGATCCTTGCCGGCGACGTGGACCTGGCCACTGGTGGCCCGCTCCTCCTTGAGCACCAGGCGGAGGAAGGTCGACTTGCCCGAGCCCGACTGGCCGACCAGGAACACGAACTCGCCCTTGTCGATGTCGACCGAGACGTCGCTTAGGGCGGCCCGGGTCTGGGTCGGGTAGAGCTTGGTCACGTGTTGTAGGCGGATCACGGGTGCATCACTACCGGTCGGGTCGGCGCGCAGTGGGACATGCCGAGTGTACGTCGGGGTGACGCCCCCAACCTGCTCACGGAGCCGGGTGGGGGCCTCACGACCGTGACACGACCGGGACTAGCGCCGGAACACGACCGGGACTAGCGCCGGACGTGGGCTCCACGACGACGGGTCGCGCGCATCAGCACCGCTCCCACCAGCATGAGCAGGCCGGCCAGGGTCACGGTCCATGCCACCGGAAGGGTCATGCCGGTGTGCGGCAGGGCGCCGGTTGCCGGCGACGGCGTCGGGCGGCGAGCCGTCGACCTCCACCGAGACGTCAGGGGAGAGCGTCGCGCTCGGCGTGGTCTGCGAGCTCGGGGTTTGGAGCCCGCGTCAGCTCGCTTGGGGTGCCCGCATCCGCCAGCGGATGCCGGCCTCGATGAACTCGTCGATCTCCCCGTCCAGCACCGCGCCGGTGTTGCCGGTCTCCTGTTCGGTGCGCAGGTCCTTGACCATCTGGTAGGGGTGCAACACGTAGGAGCGCATCTGATTGCCCCATGAGCCCGCGGTGTCGCCCTTGAGCGCGTCCATCTCCGCCTTGTCCTCGATCCGCTGGCGTTCCAGCAGGCGCGACTGCATCACCCGCAACGCCGCAGCCCGGTTCTGGATTTGGGACTTCTCGTTCTGGCAGGACACCACGATGCCGGTGGGAAGGTGGGTCATCCGCACGGCGGAGTCGGTCGTGTTGACGCTCTGCCCGCCGGGGCCGCTGGACCGGAACACGTCGATGCGCAGGTCGTTGTCTGGGATGTCGATGTGGTCGGTCTGCTCGGTGACCGGAAGCACCTCCACGCCCGCGAACGAGGTCTGCCGCCGGCCCTGGTTGTCGTACGGCGAGATGCGCACCAGTCGATGCGTCCCCTGCTCGACCGAGAGCGTGCCGTAGGCGTAGGGCGCCTTGACCGCGAACGTCGCCGACTTGATGCCCGCCTCCTCGGCGTAGGAGGTGTCGTAGACCTCGGTGGGGTATCCGTGACGCTCGGCCCAACGCAGGTACATCCGCATCAGCATCTCGGCGAAGTCGGCCGCGTCGACGCCGCCTGCCTCGGCGCGGATGGTGAGCAGCGCCTCGCGGGAGTCATATTCCCCGCCGAGCAGCGTGAGCACCTCCAGTTCGCCGATGGACTTGCGCAGGCCGACCAGCTCGGCCTCAGCCTCTGCCTGGGTCGCCGCGTCGTCCTCCGCCTCGGCCAGCTCGAAGAGCACCGACAGGTCGTCGATGCGCCGGCGCAGGCCCTCCACCCGGTCCAGCTGGCCCTGCATATGGGCCACCCGGCTGTTCACCTGCTGCGCGTGCTCCTTGTCGTCCCAGAGGTCGGGCGCCGCCGCCTGCTCGTTGAGATCAACCAGCTCGCGGCGCATCGCCGCCAGGTCGAGCACCGTCTCGATGCTCTGTAACGTCTGGGCGAGCTCTCGGGTCGATTCGGTGAAGTCTTCGGCAGCCACGTCGAGGAAGCGTACGCGACCCGAACGAAGCGACCCGAACGAAGCGACCCGGACGAAACGACCCGGACGAAACGACCCGCCCGAACCGACCCGACGAGCAACCGATCTCGATTTGTCCGGGCACAGGGTTTGGGGAGGCCGCAACGGATGAATAAAGAGGGATATGTCTGGCGAGGTCTGCGCCTCCCGGCGTGACCCGGCTGACGGACCGGAGGGACCGAGCGTGACTACATCGTCCGCGAACACCGTCACCCGCCCCGGAGGGCAGACCTGGCTCGGGCACCCGCGGGGCCTGTCCACGCTGTTCTTCACCGAGATGTGGGAGCGGTTCAGCTACTACGGCATGCGCGGCATCCTGGTGCTGTTCATGACCGCCACGGTGACCGAGGGCAACCCGGGGCTCGGGTTCGACGTCAGCAAGGCGACCGCGCTCTACGGCCTTTACACCGCGATGGTCTACTTCACCGCCCTGCCCGGCGGCTGGGCTGCGGACAAGTTGTGGGGGCATCGACGTACGGTCTTCATCGGCGGGTGCATCATCGCCTCCGGTCACTTCACCCTCGCCGCACCCCTCGTCGGCCTGCCGCTCCTGCCGTGCTTCTACCTCGGCCTGGTGCTGATCATCGTCGGCACCGGCCTGCTCAAGCCCAACGTGTCCACGATGGTCGGCCAGCTCTATCCCAGCGCGGAGGATGGCGACACTCCCGAGCGCGCCGAAGAGGTCGAGCAGTGGGGGGCCAAGCGCGACGCGGGCTTCTCGGTCTACTACATGGGCATCAACCTCGGCGCCATCCTGGGCCCGTTCATCTGCGGGACGCTTGGGGAGAAGGTGAACTGGCACTGGGGGTTCTCGGCTGCCGGCTTCGGGATGCTGCTGGGCCTGGTGCAGTACCGCATGGGCTTCCGCCACTTGCGCGGCGCCGGCGAACTGCACACCGACGACGACGCGCCGACCCTGGCGCGGCGGACGCGCCACTTCTACCTGGCCGCCGCCGCTCTCGCGGGCATCTCCCTGCTGCTGGCCTACCTCGGCTCGCAAGGTGCCCTCGGCCTGAGCTTCGAGCAGGTCGCCAAGCTGCTGGGCTACCTCATCGTCGCGCTGGCGGTCGGCTACTTCGGCTGGCTCTACTTCGCCGCCGGCTACGGCGTGGAGGATCGCAAGTCCATCATCGTCATCGGCTGGCTGTTCATACTCGCCGCGATCTTCTGGGCCGGGTTCGAGCAGGCCGGGTCGTCGCTGAACCTGTTCGCCGACGAGCTGACCAACCGGCACATCTTCGGCTGGGAGATGCCGACGACCTGGCTGCAGAACGTCAACCCGATCTTCATCATCGTCCTCGCCCCGGTCTTCGGCGTGCTGTGGACGACGCTGGCCGCGCGGCACCGCAACCCCTCGATCCCCACCAAGTTCGCCCTTGGCCTGCTCGGGCTGTCCGCGGGGTTCTTCGTCATCGCGTGGGGCGCGTCGGTCGCCTCCAAGGACAACCCGGTCTCCCCCGCCTGGCTGGTCGTGACCTACTTCCTGTTCACGGTCGGCGAGCTGTGCCTGTCACCGGTCGGGCTGTCCTCCATGACCAAGCTGGCGCCGCGTGACCGGGTCGGGCAGATGATGGGGATCTGGTTCGTCGCCGCGGCCCTGGGCAATCTGCTGGCCGGCCTGCTGGCCGGGACGCTGGAGGGCAAGAGCCCGAGCGCGTTGTTCATGTTCGTGGCGGTCACTGTCGGGGCCGTAGGCGTCCTGGCCCTGCTCGTCCGTCGAGGCGTGCAACACCTCGCCGCAGCCAAGACGCCCTGAGTATTCCGGGCGACGTATCAGGTCCCCGCATCAGGGCCGGCCGATGCCGCCCTGAAAGAGATTGGTCGTCTCGCGGGAGACCTTGACCGGATCGAGGCCGTCCCTGAACTCGGCGGCGTCCTCGTGCGCCGGATTTGTCGGGTCGTCCAGGGCGGCAAGCAGGTCGGCGTAGCCCCACGGTCCGCCGGAGTCCTCCGGAGGGCAAGCCCCCTCGCCGTCCAGGCAATAGGCCCTCTGGACGGGCTCGCCCAGTGCTTCCACCACGATGTCGTGGAGCCAGTCGTCGGCGAAGTCGCAGGCGTAGATCATGCGTTTCCCCGCGGTCTGCAGCAGCTGGTAGGACGGCGTCCCCGTTGCCTTGCCGGTCATGATCACGACCCTTCCTGTCCGTGGTGTCGCGCGAGGCTACCCGGTGAGAGGCGCCAGCACCGACCCCAGAGACAATGCTGGGGACAATGCAGGGCGGAGGCAACATGGCGACGTACGGCGAGGAAACCCTCGGTGATCCGCTCGACGACCCGTTCGGCGGACGGCCCTGGCTGGCGAGCTACGCGCCCGGTGTCCCTGCGGACATCGACCTGCCCGCCGAGTCACTGGGCCAGATGCTGACGGGCAGCGCCCGTCGCTATGGCGACCGCGTCGCGCTGGACTTCTTCGGCGCGCAGACGACCTACGCAGTGCTGGCCGGGCAGGTCAGCCGGGCCGCAGGGGCGCTGCAGGCGCTGGGCGTGCGAGCCGGTGACCGGCTGGCGCTGGCGCTGCCCAACTGCCCGCAGCACGTGGTCGCGTTCTACGCCACCCTGCGCCTGGGCGCGCTGGTCGTGGAGCACAATCCGCTCTACACGGCGAGCGAACTCGAGCACCAGCTGGCCGACTGCGGGGCCGAGGTGGTCGTCTGCTGGGACAAGACGGCGCCGGTGATCGTGGGCCTGCGGGGGAGCACCGCCGTCCGCACGGTCATCGCGGTCGACCTCTCCAGCGCCCTGCCCTGGCGGATGCGGCTCGGGCTGCGGCTGCCGGTGCCCCGGGCCAGGGCGGCCCGGGCGGCGCTGACCGGGCCGGTCCCTGCGGGAGTGCTCGGCTGGGCCAAGTTCGCGTCATCGACCGGGCCGCTCGACCCGGCTCACCCGCACCCCCGGCCGGAGGACGTGGCGCTGCTGCAGTACACCGGGGGCACGACGGGAACACCCAAGGGCGCGATGCTCACCCACGCCAACCTGCTGGCGAACGCGGCGCAGGGCCGGGCCTGGATGCCCGGCCTCCGGGATGGCGAGGAGACCGTCTACGGCGTGCTGCCGCTGTTCCACGCCTACGGCCTGACCCTATGCCTGACCTTCTCGATGAGCGTGGGCGCGACCCTGGTGCTGATGCCGCGCTTCGACCTCGATCAGCTGTTTGCGGCCGTCCGGCGCTGCCCGCCCACGTTCCTCCCGGCGGTCCCGCCGATCTACGAGCGGGTGGCGACGGCCGCCGCCGAACGCGGGCTGGACCTCACCTCGATCCGCTACGCGATCTCCGGGGCCATGCCGCTGCCCCCCGCCGTCGTGCAGACCTGGGAGGAGGTGACCGGCGGGCTGCTCGTCGAGGGCTACGGTATGACAGAGACATCGCCCATCTCACTGGGCAACCCGGCCGCGGCGACCCGCCGGCCGGGCACCGTCGGTGTCCCGTTCCCCTCCACCCGGATCCGGATCGTCGACCCCGAGGACCCGAGCCGCCACCGGCCGATCGGGGAGGCGGGGGAGCTGCTCGTGCAGGGGCCGCAGGTGTTCGCGGGCTACTGGAACCGGCCGGAGGAGACGGCGGCCGTGCTCCTCCCGGGTGGCTGGATCCGCACCGGGGACATCGTGGTTGCCGACGACGACGGCTTCGTGCGCATCGTCGACCGGATCAAGGAAGTGATCATCACCGGCGGGTTCAACGTCTACCCGTCCGAGATCGAGGACGTCCTGCGTCAGCTGCCCGAGATCGGCGACGTCGCCGCCGTCGGTGTCCGCGGCGGCGACTCCGGCGAGGAGGTAGTCGTCGCGATCGTCGCGGCCACCGGTGCGAGCGTGGACACCGCGCAGGTGCGGGCGTTCGCCCGGGAGCGACTGGCCGGCTACAAGGTGCCACGCCGGGTGATCGTCGTCGAGGAGCTCCCGCGGTCCCAGATCGGCAAGGTGCTGCGCCGACAGGTCCGGGACGACCTTGAGGCCGGCGACGCCACCGAAGCGCGGTAGGGCTGCCGGACGGCGAGGGCTGCCGCACGGTGAGGGCTGCCGCACGGTGAGGGCTGCCGCACGGCGAGGGCTACCGGATGGTGAGGGCTACCGGATGGTGAAGGACGCCGAGCCGGTCGCCGCCGACGAGCCGCCGGCGTAGACGTCAATCCGGCCCGGCTCGACCAGGAACCTGCCCTCGTTGTCGAAGAACCCAAAGTCGCTGCGGTCCAGGTGGAAGCTCACCTGCTGGGTCTGCCCTGCGGCGAGGGTCACCCGCTGGAAGCCGCGCAGCCGACGTACGGGCTGGGAGATGCTCGCCACCGGGTCGTGCAGGTAGAGCTGGACCACCTCGTCGCCGCGCCGGGCGCCGGTGTTGGTGACCTTCACGGTGGCACTGACGGTGCCGTTGCGGGAGACGCTGGACCGGTCCAGAGAGGGCGCACTCACGTCGAAGGTCGTGTAGGACAGGCCGTAGCCGAACTCGAACAGCGGATCGCAGGACGCGAGATCCCGGTAGCGCGAGTTGAACTTCGAGCCGACATCGCACGGCCGCCCGGTGGGCGCGTGGTTGTAATAGATCGGCACCTGGCCGATGCGGCGCGGGAAGCTGACGGGCAGCTTGCCGCCCGGGTTGAGCCCGCCGAAGACTACGTCGGCCACCGCGTTGCCGGCCTCGACGCCGGGGAACCACGCCTCAAGCATCGCCGGCGAGGCTGCCGCGGCAGCGCCCAGCGTGAGCGGACGGCCGTTGAACAGCACCACGACGAACGGTTTGCCGGTGGCCTTGATCGCCTCGATCAGCTGCTGCTGCTTGCCGGGCAGGTCGATGATCGTGCGCGCCGCCGCCTCGCCGCTCATCTCGCGTGTCTCCCCGAGCGCCAGCACGACCTGGTCGGCGGCGTTGGCGGCCGCGACGGCGGCCGCGAAACCGCTCTCGTCACCGCACACGTCGCCGTCACCCGCCTGCGGCGGCTCGGTGTTCTTCGCCGTGCAGCCCGCCGTGAAGGTCGCCGACGGTGACTGCGCCGCGATGCCGGTGAAGACGCTGACGGCGTCCGCGTCGCGTCCCTGGCCCCACCACGGTCCGAGCATGTCGTGCTTGTCGTCGCCGAACGGGCCGATGACCGCGGTCCGCTTGGCCGGGTCGAAGGGCAATGTCGCACCGTCGTTCTTCAGCAGCACCGTCGAGCGACCCGCGGCCGTGCGCGCGGCCGCCCGGTCGGCCGGGGTGAGGAAGGTCGTCTCGTCCTGGGCCTTCGCCACGTCGACGTAGGGGTGCTCGAAGAGCCCGGCGCGGAACTTCACCCGCAGGATCCGCCGTACGGCGTCGTCGACGCGGCCCAGCGAGATGCGCCGCTCGGCCAGCAACTGCCTGCCGAAGTCGCGGATGAAGGTGCTCACCATCTCCGAGTCGGTCCCGGCGTTGAGCGCGAGCGCGCCGGCACTGGGGCCGTCGGCGGCAACGCCGTGGCCGCAGGACCCCTCGTCCGGCGTCTTCGGCGGGCAGGCCCGCAGCTCGGCGACCGCCGTGAAATCGCTCTCCACGAAACCGTCGAAACCCCACTCCTTCTTCAGGATCGCGGTCTCGGTGTCGTGGTTGGCGCAGCCCGGCACGCCGTTGATGGCGTTGAAGGAGCACATGACGGTGTCAGCGCCGGCATCGATCGCGGCCTTGAAGGGCGGCAGGTAGAGGTTGCGCAGCCGCGCCTGCGACATGTCGGTGGTGTTGTAGTCGCGCCCGCCCTCCGGCTGACCGTAGGCCGCGAAGTGCTTGACACTGGCGACCACCTTGTCCGGTGCCGAGTAGTGCGTCCCCTGCGTGCCCGTGACCCGAGCCGCAGCCATGGCGGCGCCGAGGAACGGGTCCTCACCGGCCCCCTCGGAGATGCGGCCCCAGCGCGGCTCGTGCGACACGTCGACCATCGGGCTGTAGATCTGCTTGAGCCCGACAGCGGCCGACTCCCGGGCGCCGATCGTGGCGTCGGCCGCGACGCCCGCGGGGTCGAAGGAACTGGCGGCCCCGAGCGGCACCGGGAAGACGGTGCGGTAGCCGTGGATCGTGTCGAACGCGAACAGCAGCGGGATATGCAGCCGGGACTGTTCCACCGCCACGTGCTGCAAGTGGTTGATCTTCACGGGGTCGACCAGGCTGAACACCGACCCGACTCCCGCCTTGGCGTCGGCGTCGGTCACCTGCCCGTCGGACAAAAGCTGGATCTGTTGCAGCTTCTCGGTCAACGTCATCTTGTCCAGCAGCGAGGTGACCCGCGACTCGATGTCGTGACTCGCGGCGCCCCTGGTGGGCGCCAGCGCGGCCTCGTCGCCGGACCGGGTCCCGGCGAGGACACTGCCCCCCACAGCGGCGCTCAGGGCCACCACCATCGCCGTCGTCGTCGCTGCGCGCCTGACGTTGCTCATCGAGGGTCTCCTCTCGCCCAGCCGCCGGACGGCGACACCGAACAAGGTCGGTTATAACCCGCAAAGGTGGCAGATGTCACGCGCGCCCTGTGTCAGACGCTCCCGCCACCTCTGCGGGCTCGGGAGTGGTGCACCGTTTCGCGGACCGCGGCAAGGAAGGCCCTGATCGGCGGGCGCTCGGCGCGATCAGCGGGAGCGAGGGCGTTGACCCTGCGCAGGACGGGGGGTGCTCGGAGAGCGGCCCCATCCGATGGCCCTGGTCGTCGGGGTGCTGGCCATCGCCGGTGTCGTCCTCGCCCGGCGCCCCTCCCCCGCCGTACGTCATCGAGGGAGGACGTCAACCACCGGCCAGCTCCCCGGCCAGCAGGTCGATCGTCCGCTCGACGTCCTCGGTGGTGGTGCGCGGGTTAATGGTGCACAGCCGCAGCACGGTGCGGCGGGCGAGGACGGTGCTGGTCACGGCGGCGAACCCGTCGGCGGTCAGCCGGGCGGCGGCCCGGGCGTGGTCCGGACCGGTTCCGGCGATCCCAGCGAACGTGACGACACCGAGCTGGGCGGGCGTCACGACCTCCAACCTCGGGTCGGCCTCGATCGCGGCCTGGCCGTGCTCGGCGAGCGCGATGCCGCGGCTGACCGCGGCTGACAGGTCACGCAAACCGTAAGTGCGGATGGTGAGCCACAGCTTGATGGCTCGGGCGCGCCGGGTGAGCTCGAGGCTCCGGTCGCGCAGGTCGACCGCTCCCCCGGTGACGTCCGCGAGGTACTCCGGTGACATCGCGAAGGTCCGCTGCAGGGCTCCGGGCTGCGCCACGAACAGGCAGGCGAGGTCATAGGGCTGGAACAGCCACTTGTGCGGGTCCAGCGCAAAGGAGTCGGCGAGCTCGAGCCCCCGGATTCCCGCCCGGTCCTCGGTGAGCGCGGCGGGACCGCCGTAGGCGCCGTCCACGTGCAGCCACGCCTGATGCTCGCGGCAGGCCGACGCGATCGCCGGCAGGTCGTCCACGGCGCCGACGTTGGTGCTGCCGACAGTCGCCACGACGCACAGCGGTCGCCGTCCGGCGGCGGCGTCGGCGGCCAGGTCCGCGCGCAGCAAGCCGGGGTCCAGGCGGAAGGTGGCGTCGGAGGGGAGCACCCGGACCCGGTCGTCGGGCTGACCCATCGCGGTGAGGCCGCGCCGGATCGAGGAGTGGGTCTGATCGCTGAGATAGACGACGCCGTCGCCGCGGCAGGACCGGGCCGTGATGAGGGCGGTGACGTTGGCCATGGAGCCGCCGGAGAGCAGGATGCCCTCGCTGGCCGGCGCAAGCCCGAGGGCGTCCCGCAGCCAGTCCAGGACGATGAGCTCCACCGCGCTGGGCCCCGAGCCGCCACCCCAGGACGACGCGATCGACTGCATCCCGGTGGCCAGCCACTCCCCGAGGATCGCCGTGTGGGACGAGGGCCCGGGAACGCGAGCGAAGTACCTCGGGTGGTCGCCGTGCTGCTGGTTCTCCAGCGCGACGTCGGCCAGCAGGGCGAGGTCGCGCTCGATGGACCCCGCCTCGAGCGGGACGGGTCCGCCGAGGACGGCCCGCAGTTGCGCGGCGTCCATGCTGGAGATCGCGGGCCGGTCGGCAAGGGTGCGCAGGTGCTCGATGGTCCGGTCGACGACCCAGTAGCCCAGTGCCCGGAGCCGCTCGGGGTCGAGGTCGAGGATGTCGGGAGGCACGTCGAGTCCGGGGTGTGCCCGACCGGCGGGGTCCACGTCCTGCCCGTCAGACGATGTGGTGCTCGAGGATGGTGGCGCCGGCGACGAACCGGCCCGCGTCCAGGGTGCTGACGTCGATGACCGGCTGGTGACCGAGCCAGAGGTCCCGGATGACCTCACCGACCGCTGGCCCCTGCAGGAAACCGTGGCCGGAGAAGCCGGCGGCGTAGAGGAACCGCGAGACCGAGGCCGACTCCCCGATGAGGGCGTTGTGGTCGGGGGTCACCTCGTAGAGCCCAGCCCACCGGTGCGCGACGCCCAGGTCGAGCAACGCCGGGGCACGTCGCCCGATCGCGTCGGTCAGGTCGGGGAGCCACCGCTCGCTGTAGGTCTCGCGCCAGCCGGGCGCCTCCCCTTGGTAGGACATGCCGAGCAGGATGGCCGGGCCTTCCCGGTGCAGGTAGAACGTGCTCGCCGCGTCGATGGTCATCGGCATCGACCCGGGGAACAGCCCAGCCACGGCGTCGGGCAGCGGCTCAGTGACCAGGATCTGGCGACGCAGGGGTTGCACCGGCAGGTCGATCCCCGCCATGGCCGCGACCGGTCCTGACCAGGCGCCCGCCGCGCAGATGACGGCACCGGTCCGGACCCGCCCGGCCGAGGTGAGCACCCCGGCGATCTCCGCGCCGCGGACGGCGATGTCGAGGACCTCCACGCCGGTGCGCACCGTCGCCCCGAGGCGCCGGGCGGCTCGGGCGTAGCCCAGGACGACCGATTCGGGGCTGCAGAAGCCGTCCCGGGAATGGAACGTCGCACCGAGGACGTCGTCGGTCACGACGCCAGGACTCAAGGCAGCGGCGGCGCCGGCGTCGAGGCGCCGGGAGGGGACACCCATCGCGTTCTGGAGGACGACCGCGTCCTCCGCGGCGGCGAGGCCGGCCGGGTCGGTGTGCAGGAACAGGTAGCCGACCTGGCGCAGGTCGATGTCCTGCCCCGGTCGCTTCGGTAACCCTTCGAAGGCGGTGAGGCTGCGCGCCCCGAGCGCGATGTTGACCGGGCCGGAGACCTGCGCGCGCACCCCGCCTGCTGCCTTGGCGGTGGAGCCGCCGGCGAGTTCGCCGCGCTCGAGCAGGAGCACGCCGGCCACGCCGGCCTCGGCGAGGTGGAACGCGATGCTCGCGCCCATGACGCCACCGCCGATGACGACGACCGAGGCGGCGCCGGGCAGTTCGCGGTCGCGGCTCAACCGAAGTTCACCCCCTGGGCCAGCGGCAGCGAGGTGGAGTAGTTCACGGTGTTCGTCGCCCTGCGCATGTAGGCGCGCCACGAATCCGAGCCCGACTCCCGACCGCCGCCGGTGGTCTTCTCCCCGCCGAACGCCCCGCCGACCTCGGCGCCCGACGTCCCGATGTTGACGTTGACGATGCCGCAGTCGGACCCCGTGGCGGACATGAACTGCTCGGCCTCGCGCTGGTCGAGG
>JBBRHF010000011.1:0-43701 GCA_038223055.1 Actinomycetes bacterium
AGGCCCTGCCGGCGGGACTGGTGGCCATCGGCGAGGTCGGCCTGGCCGGCGAGATTCGCCGCGTCACCGGCGTGTCGCGCCGATTGGCGGAGGCGTCCCTGCTGGGCTTCAGCGTCGCCCTCGTGCCGCCGGACCCCGGCCGCGTCCCGGCGGGCATCCGCGTCGTCGAGGTTGCCGACATTCGCGGCGCGCTGCGGGCCGCGTGGCCGGGCGCGACGGTCATCCCGTTCGCTGCGCACGGCTGAGGGCGCGCGCCGACCTGGCCGGGTGCCTGGTCCCGGATAGACTGCGCCGGACAATCTCGCCGACGGGGAAGGGCCACCGTGGCATCGATCGACCGCAGCGACGACTCGCTGCGCGCCACGCTGGCCGCCGTCGCCCCGGGCACGGCACTGCGGGACGGGCTCGAACGCATCCTGCGCGGCGGCACCGGCGCCCTGATCGTCCTGGGCTGGGACAAGGTGGTCGACAGCCTGTGTGACGGCGGGTTCGTCCTGGACGTGGAGTTCAGCTCCACCCGGCTGCGGGAGCTGGCCAAGATGGACGGGGCGATCGCCGTGGACCGCGACCTCAACAAGATCGTGCGCGCCGCCGTCCAGATGATGCCCGACCCGTCGATCCCGACCGGTGAGTCGGGCACCCGCCACCGCACGGCCGACCGGGTCAACAAGCAGACCGACCTGCCGGTCATCTCGGTGAGCCAGTCGATGAGCATCATCGCCATCTACGTCGCCGGGAGGCGCTACGTCCTCGAGGACTCGACCGCCATCCTGTCCCGGGCCAACCAGGCGCTGGCCACGCTCGAGCGCTACAAGTTGCGCCTCGATGAGGTGTCCGGCACGCTGTCCGCGCTGGAGATCGAGGACCTGGTGACCGTGCGCGACGTCTGCGCGGTCGCCCAGCGACTGGAAATGGTGCGCCGCATCGCCGGCGAGATCGAGGGCTACGTCGTGGAGCTCGGCACCGACGGGCGCCTGCTGACCCTGCAGCTGGACGAGTTGATCGCGGGTGTCGACCCCGACCGGGACCTCATTGCCCGGGACTACCTGCCGGCGCCGACCGCCCGCCGCACCCGCACCGTCGCCGACGTGCTGAAAGATCTCGACGATCTCACCGCCACCGACCTGCTCGACCTCGGCGGCGTCGCCCGCGCTCTCGGCCACAGCGGCGGCGAGGGGCTCGACGTCGCGGCGAGCCCGCGGGGCTACCGGCTGCTGGCCCGCGTCCCGCGGCTGCCCGGGCTGGTCGTCGATCGCCTGGTCGAGCACTTCGTCAGCCTGCAGAAGCTGCTGGCAGCCGGCATCGACGACCTGCAGGCCGTCGAAGGTGTCGGCGAGTCGCGCGCCCGCAGCGTGCGCGAGGGATTGTCCCGCCTGGCCGAGTCCTCGATCCTCGAACGCTACGTCTGAGCACCCGCGCCGGGTTCCCCGTAACGTCCGAACAAGCGGGGGCTATGCCGCACGCTTGTTCGGACGTTACGGCCGGGGCGTGCGCGGTCGGCTCCACTCTCGCGCGTTCAGGCGGGGACGAGACCGGCGAGTGCCCGCAGGGTGACGACGAAGACCGGCCGACCCGCCGCGTCCCGACGTACCTCCCGGACGTAGCTCGGCAGCCCGCTGGGCCGCACCTCGTCGGGGCGCAGCGGCACCAGGTCGTCCGGTCCGAGCACCGCCAGCACCTTGTCCAGGGCCAGCCCGAGCGCTCCGCCTTCGTCGGCGACCAGCACGAGCACGTCTCCGGTGTCCAGCGGGTCGGTGGCCGCGCGCAGGTCGACGATCGGCAGCGGTGTCCCCCGCAGCGTCAGCAGCCCGGTGATGGGCGCGCGGGCGCCGTGCAGGGGTTCGATGCCCACGGCCCGCACCACTTCGCGTACGTCGAGGAGCAGGCCAGCCATCTCCCGCCCACCCATCAGAAACGTGACATATCCGCTCATCGTTGCCTCCGTATCGGCGCGGCGGCCCGCGCCGGTCTGGCCCGGGCAGTTGCTGCGTCGGCCAGTGCCCAGCACAGCTCGATCAGCTCGGCGACCGGGCGGCCGCCCAGCAGCGGGCCCAGTGTGTCCGCGTCCAGCCTCGCCAGCGAGCGCGCCGCCGCCAGGTAGGACACGGCCGCGACACCGTGCTGCCCGAGCCGGGCCAGTGACCCGGCCAGCAGGAAATGCGCGTCGCCCGCCCCCGGGTCGAGGTAGACCGCCTTGCGCAGGGCGTCGACGGCCACGGCGTCGCGGCCCAAGCTGGCCGCCGCCTGCCCCGCCACGATGTAGGCCGCCGTGAGCAACCGGTCCAGCGCGCTGGCCCGCCCGGACAGGTCGCTGGCCCCCGCGTAGTCCCCCGCAGCGAACGCCGCCTGCGCAGACAGGAGCAGGGCTGCCGCGTCGGCGGAGGCGCCAGCGGGGGCGTCGGCGGTGGCGTCGGGGGCGGAGGCGCCGGCGGGGGCGTCGGAGGCGCCGGCGGGGGCGTCGGAGGCGTCGGAGGTGGCGTGAGGGGCGTCGGGGGCGTTGGCGGCCATGGCGGCGGGAGCCGGCGCGTCGCGCAGCACCGGCGCGTCGCGCAGCACCGGCGGACGCGCGCGGCGGGCCGGCGGGAAAGCCGGAGCCGGCGGGCCGGCGGGCACCCGGCGGTACAGGAACGCGTCACCCATCGGCACCAGCGTGAACGCCTCGCTGACCCGCCACAGGGTCTCGGCGTGCCCGATCAACAGGTAGCCGCCCGGGGTCAGCGCCTTCGCGAAGCGCCCGATGAGCGCCCGCGTGGTCTCCCGGGAGAAGTAGATGGTGACGTTGCGGCACACGATCAGGTCCACCTCGCCCGGGCCGAACGGAGGGCTTTCGGTGACCAGGTTGTGCCGGAACAGCTCGACCATGGCACTCACGTCGGGCCCGACCCCGAAGCCGCCGCCGGGGCGCGACTCGAGCCAGCGGGCCCGTGCCCCCGCCGGGGCGGCCTGCAGCGTGCGACCCGTGTACGTCGCGTTCCGCGCGGTCGCCAGCGCGTCCTCGGACAGGTCGGTCCCGACCACCCGAGCCCGCGCCGCCGGCGCCGAGAGCTCCAGCAGCAGCATCGCCAGGGTGTAGGGCTCCTCGCCGGTCGAGCACCCCGCACTCCAGACCGTCAGGGGTCGGGCTCGGCCGGCGCAGGTCCGCAGCAGCTCGGGAAGCACCCGATCGCGCAGCGCCGCCATCTGCGGCGGGTTGCGGAAGAAGCTGGTCTCTTGCACCGTCACCGCGGCGATCAGTCGCTGGCGCTCGAGGCCGCCGACGCTGTCCGGGTGGGCGTCCCCGCCACGGACCAGGTCGACGTACGCCGACACGCGCGGTGTTCCGGCCGCCGCCATCAGCTCGGCGAGCACGCCGGACAGGCCGGCGCGGCGGTTGTCCTCGAAGGCCAGGCCGGCAGTCTGGGCCAAGTAGCCACGGACGAGGTCGAAGTCGACGTCGTCCAGGGTGAGCGTCACCGGTTCAGCCCGGCTATCAGCTGGCCCCGGCTGGCCGCGACGACCGCTGCGGCTATCTGCGGCAGCCCCAGCTGGGCCGCGACCGCCCCCAGGGACTGCGCGGCAGCCGGCATCCCCCACACGGCACTCGTCGACTCGTCCTGGCCGATCGTCAGCCCGCCGGCGTCGCGGATCGCCCGCAACCCGAGAGCGCCGTCGCGGCCCATCCCGGTCAGCAGGACTCCGAGTGCGCGGCGCCCGTAGACCTCGGCGGCGCTGGTGAAGGCCTCGTCAACCCCCGGCACGTGGAACTGGCCGGGGCCGGGAGGGCGCAGCGCCAGGCGCAGCCCCGGTCGCAGCACGGTGTTGGCGCCGGTGGGCGCGACGTAGACGGTGCCCGGCACCATCCGCTGGCCGTCCTGCGCGAGCCCGACCGGCAGCAGGCACACGGTGTCCAGCCAGCTCGCCAGGGACTCGACGAAGCCGTCGGCCATGTGCTGAACCAGCAGGACGGGCAGGTCGAGGTCGCGCGGCAGGTCGGCCAGGATCTTCGCCAGGGCCGGCGGCCCGCCGGTCGAGGCCCCGATGACCAGGACCGCGAACGGGCTGGTGCTCGCGCTGGAGCCGCCGGGCGCCGCCGGGACCGTGTCCTGCCCGCCGAGGTCCTGCCCGCCGAGGTCCTGCCGGCCGAGACCCTGCGCTCGGAGCCGGCTGCGCGGATGGGTGATCACCCTAACCCGGCTGGCGGCCCGCAGGTGTCGGCGCAGGGCCGCGACGTACATCGCGGAGGTGGGCGGAGCGTCCAGCACGTCGAGGACGTCGACGGCTCCGGCGGCCAGGACCGCGGAGGAGTGACGCGCGGCCGAGCCGCACACCACGATGGGGGTGGGGCAGGAGCCCATGATGCGCTCGACGGCCTCGAGGCCGTCCGTCCAGCCGACCATGTCGAGCAGGACAGCGTCCGGGCGCAGGCGGGCGACCGCATCCTCGGCACGAGCAGCCGTGCACGCCTCCGCGCTGACCGTGAACCCGGGGCAGTCCAGCAGCAGGCGCAACTGGCGGGTGTGCTCGCGACTGATCGCCACCACCACGACCGACAGGTCCGCCGGCGCGACAAGGGTGCGCAGCCGCAGCGCCTGCACCTCGGTAGGTCGCGGCGGCGGACTCCCGACTGGTGACGCCACGACGCCTCCCTGCTATTGCCGGGCCAGGTCACCTGCTCGGCGCCTTGCACCGGGACATCGTCAGGTCCCGGCGATGACTTGAGGCGGCCGGACGCCGTCATCGACGGGTCGTGGCACGATCAGCGGTCATGGCGAACTCCGCGCTGCATGCCCCGATCCTGCGGTGGTACGCCGAACATGCCCGCGACCTGCCCTGGCGGCGTCAGGACGCCTCGCCGTGGGCCGTGCTGGTCAGCGAGGTGATGCTGCAGCAGACCCCCGTCGCACGGGTGCTGCCGGTCCACGCGCAGTGGCTGCAGCGCTGGCCGACACCGGCCGGGCACGCGGCGGCCGGGGCCGGTGACGCGGTGCGGGCCTGGGGCCGGCTCGGCTACCCGCGGCGCGCCCTGCGCCTGCACGCGGCGGCCGGGCTGATCGTGGCCCGCCATGACGGCGACGTGCCCTCGTCGTACGACGCGTTGCTGGCCCTTCCCGGCATCGGGGGCTACACCGCCGCGGCCATCGCTTCGTTCGCATTCGGGCAGCGGCACGCCGTCCTCGACACCAACGTGCGTCGGGTGCAGGCCCGGGCCGTGGCGGGACGGCCCGGCCCGGCGCCGTCGCTGACCGCAGCCGAGCAGGCCATGGCCGAGGCACTGCTGCCCGACGACCCGGCGGTCGCGTCCCGGTGGGCGGTCGCCGCGATGGAAGTGGGGGCGCTGGTCTGCACCGCCCGCAGCCCGGCCTGCGAGCGCTGCCCGATCGCGGCGGTATGTGCGTGGCGGGTGGCCGGATGGCCGGCGGACGACGGGCCGCCGCGCCGCGGTCAGCCGTTCACCGGAACCGACCGACAGGTGCGAGGCCTGCTGCTCGCGGTGCTGCGCGAGGCCACCGGCCCGGTGTCGCGCGAGCGCCTCGACCGGGTCTGGGCCGACCCCGCGCAGCGCGAGCGGGCTCTGGCTGGTCTGCTCGCGGACGGGTTGCTCGTCCCCGCCACCGACGACCGGCTGGCCCTGCCCGCCTGAGCGCTCTCGGCTACTCCTGCTGCCCGGCCGTCTCGACCGGCGGGGCGTCGGGCAGCGTCGCCTTCTCCTCGCCGACGAAGGTGAACCGCTCGGCGTCGGCCTCGCCCTCGGTGCCGACCAGCACGATGTGCCCGGGCCGCACCTCGCCGAAGAGGATCTTCTCGGAGAGCACGTCCTCGATCTCCCGCTGGATGGTGCGGCGCAACGGCCGGGCGCCGAGCACCGGGTCGTAGCCCCTCTTGGCGAGCAGCGCCTTGGCCGAGGTCGTGAGCTCGAGACCCATGTCCTTGTCGCGCAGCCGCTCGTCGAGCTTGGCCAGCATCAGGTCGACGATCTTGACGATCTCCTCCGGCGTGAGCTGGTGGAAGACGACGATGTCGTCGATCCGGTTGAGGAACTCGGGCCGGAAGTGCTGCTTGAGCTCGTCCTGGACCTTGTTCTTCATCCGCTCGTAGCCGGTCTGGGCGTCACCCGAGGCGGCGAAGCCCAGGTTGAACCCCTTGGAGATGTCGCGGGTGCCGAGGTTGGTGGTCATGATGATCACGGTGTTCTTGAAGTCGACGACCCGGCCCTGGGAGTCGGTGAGCCGCCCGTCCTCCAGGATCTGCAGCAGCGAGTTGAAGATGTCCGGATGGGCCTTCTCGACCTCGTCGAACAGGACCACCGAGAACGGCTTGCGCCGGACCTTCTCAGTGAGCTGGCCACCCTCCTCGTAGCCCACGTATCCGGGCGGGGAGCCGAACAGCCGGGAGACGGTGTGCTTCTCGGAGAACTCGGACATGTCCAGCTGGATCAGGGAGTCCTCGTCGCCGAACAGGAACTCCGCCAGCGTCTTGGACAGTTCGGTCTTGCCGACGCCGGACGGGCCGGCGAAGATGAACGACCCGCCGGGGCGCTTGGGGTCCTTGAGGCCGGCTCGGGTCCGCCGGATGGCCTGGGACAGCGCCTTGATCGCCTGCTGCTGGCCGATGACGCGCTTGTGCAGCTCGTCCTCCATGTGCAGCAGCCGCTGGGACTCCTCCTCGGTGAGCTTGAAGACCGGGATGCCGGTGGCGGTGGCGAGGACCTCGGCGATGAGTTCCTCGTCGACCTCGGCGACGACGTCCATGTCGCCGGCTTTCCACTCCTTCTCGCGCTGGGCCTTCTCGCCGAGCAGGGTCTTCTCCCGGTCGCGCAGCGCCGCGGCCTTCTCGAAGTCCTGCGCGTCGATCGCGGACTCCTTCTCGCGGCGAACGTTGGCGATGCGCTCGTCGAACTCGCGCAGGTCCGGCGGCGCGGTCATCCGCCGGATCCGCATCCGCGACCCGGCCTCGTCGATGAGGTCGATCGCCTTGTCGGGCAGGAACCGGTCGGACACGTAGCGGTCGGCCAGCGTAGCGGCCGCGACCAGCGCGCCGTCGGTGATCGAGACGCGGTGGTGGGCCTCGTAGCGGTCGCGCAGGCCCTTGAGGATCTCGATGGTGTGCGACAGCGACGGCTCGGCCACCTGGATGGGCTGGAACCGGCGCTCCAGCGCCGCGTCTTTCTCCAGGTGCTTGCGGTATTCGTCCAGGGTGGTGGCACCGATGGTCTGCAGCTCGCCGCGGGCGAGCATCGGCTTGAGGATCGAGGCCGCGTCGATGGCGCCTTCGGCGGCGCCGGCGCCGACCAAGGTGTGCAGCTCGTCGATGAACAAGATGATGTCGCCGCGGGTGCGGATCTCCTTGAGGACCTTCTTCAGCCGCTCCTCGAAGTCGCCGCGGTAGCGGCTGCCGGCGACGAGCGCGCCGAGGTCCAGCGTGTAGAGTTGCTTGTCCTTGAGCGTCTCGGGCACCTCGCCCTTGATGATCGCCTGGGCCAGGCCCTCCACCACGGCGGTCTTGCCCACGCCTGGCTCGCCGATCAGCACCGGGTTGTTCTTGGTGCGCCGCGAGAGCACCTGCATCACCCGCTCGATCTCCTTCTCGCGCCCGATCACCGGGTCCAGCTTCCCCTCGCGCGCGGCCTGGGTCAGGTTGCGGCCGAACTGGTCGAGCACCAGCGAGGTCGACGGCGCGCCCTCGGCGGGACCGCCGGCGGCGGCGGTCTCCTTGCCCTGGTAGCCCGAGAGCAGTTGGATCACCTGCTGGCGGACCCGGTTGAGGTCGGCGCCAAGCTTGACCAGGACCTGGGCGGCGACGCCCTCCCCCTCGCGGATCAAACCCAGGAGGATGTGCTCGGTGCCAATGTAGTTGTGGCCCAGCTGCAGCGCCTCGCGCAGGGACAGCTCGAGGACCTTCTTGGCCCGCGGAGTGAAGGGGATGTGACCGGACGGCGCCTGCTGCCCCTGACCGATGATCTCCTCGACCTGCGAGCGCACGGCCTCCAGCGAGATGCCGAGTGACTCCAGCGCCTTGGCGGCGACACCCTCGCCCTCGTGGATCAGCCCGAGCAGGATGTGCTCGGTGCCGATGTAGTTGTGGTTCAGCATCCGGGCCTCTTCTTGGGCCAGGACGACAACCCGCCGCGCGCGGTCGGTGAATCTTTCGAACATCTTTCGCTCCTTGCCGAGAGCGGTCGGGCCGGCACCGGTCAGCACTGCCGGCCGGTCCGCGAAGACCGACCCCTGAACCCTCCGCATGCTAGTCCCGCCGAGTCTCAGACGTATGTCCCGCCAATGATGCCAGCCGACCGGCGATCTCGGCGGACCGTCGACCGGGCGAAGGGCTGGTGCGCCGATCTACCCTGACAACAGGTGGCGTGCGGGCAGTGTTCCGCGGCGGACTACGCCTCCAGCGAACGCGGAGTACGTCGAGGCGCGTCCCAGGGTATTCACGGCGGTCTAGGTGATCATGGTTTTGGGAACACCTGGACGCCTACGTGGTCGAAACCGACGAATACCTGGCCATCGCGCGCAACTTGCTCCACCTCGGCGGGCACGTTGACTACACGGCCATCACCGTCACCCTGGACCGCCCCGACAGCCCGCGGGTCGCCCGTGCCCTGCACCTGCGCACCGAGGAACTCAACGCCACCCCGCCCTGCCCACCCGGTGACCGGCGCCCACTGACCTACCAAGTCACCGGGGGCCAGAAGTCTCAACGGCGATCTCGTGCCCATCTTGAGGGGGTTGAGACCAAATTATGCCGCGGATTTACGGCGCGCGACCCTAGAGGTGTTCGATTGTCACGTCGCGCCATTGCTCGGCGAGGTACTCGGCGACCAGCCGGCGATGGCAGTGGTGCGGAGTGGCCTCGCTGCACAACAGCACCGAGTTGGCGACCAGCTCGCGAGGAATCGTTGCCTCGACTCGGCGCTCCGCAATGAGGTCGAGGAACCAAAGCTCATAGTCACCCCAACTCGCACCGTGCTTCTTGTAGTTGTCCAACATGGTCTTGGTGGGGGCGAGCTGCAGTTCGTGGACGTAGTCCATGCCGCCCAGTTCGGCAAGGAAGTACGCCAGATCGTCGCGCTTGGCGAAGCCCGCCAACTGCGACACGTTGTTCAGTCTTACGTCGACGAGACGTTCGGCTCCGGACCTGCGGAGCAGCCCGAAGAAGGTGCTCGCCGACTTCTTCGTGAAGCCAATCGTGTAGATCTTCACTGGGACTCCCGTACAGCCGCTGCTGCGTCGTCAACGTAGGCGATGCGTAACTCCTGGCGGTCCATGCCTCGGTCAGGAGCTCGGCGGCCGAGCGGAAGAGATCGAGCTCTGCGAGGCCGTGAAGGGCCCGAGTAGACCACGAGTAGACCGGCTCGTGGACGCCGATGAAGGTGACGCCGATGAAGATGAAGGTGACGCCGATGAACCCTGGCGCGTCTAGGATTTCCGTCCCGGTCGGCGGGTCGGCGAGCGAGGATCGGGTCCCTCCGGAAGCGGCGGCCGCTGGTCCTTCGGCTGTTCCGAGGGATTGGTGGGTGGCGACGTCCCATTCGTTGCGCTCGTGAGCCTGCCAGACCATCATCATCAGGCGCCCGGCCAGGCGCAGCGCCCGCCTGATGTTGGCGGACGCGGCGCAGGGGTCATCGAAGAGCATCGTGCCGAAACCTGCTGATTGACCTCGACCGAAGAACACGCTGCGCCCGGATTCCGAGTGACCCCCGTCACCTCGATGCACCCCGAATGAGCTCCGGCGGTGAATCCGCGGGGCTCAGTGAGCCATTCTGTAGGCCTCGAGGACTTCCTTCGGCAGCCGGCCGCGCTCATTGACCTTGTGACCGGTCTCCCGAGCCCACGCACGGATCTCGGCGCTGTTATTGTCCCCGCCCCGGCCTTCTGTCACGGCGCGGGGCCGACGGCCGGTCGACAGCGGCTTGCCACTGTCGGGCGGCCTGCCGTTGCCCACATAAGGCGCGAACGCATCGCGCATCTCGCTGGCATGATCCGAGTTGAGGTCGATCTCGTAGGAAACGCCATCGAGTGCGAACGTCACGGTCTCGTCGGCCGGACCGCCGTCGAGATCGTCTTCAAGAATGGTTTGTACTTTTTGAACCACAGGGAACCCTCCGGGACACGCTGGAAAATCGGGCGCTATTGCGCCGAGTCAAACTCTACTGCATGCCGGGGTTTCTGGACGGCCTCGGGGACGTGTTGCCATTTCGGCGCGCCGCCTCTTTTCGCCACCACGCGGTCTCACGCCATTGCCCCCGCAATTGCCCGCGGCGGTCGTCAGATCACGGTGGGTCGTCGCGAGTTTCCGGGCCCTCCCGGCCCTCCCGGCCCTCGCGGCCGCGCTGAACCGAGCCGTCGGTGTGTCGCAGCACGGCTCGGGCAACGGCGACGAAGGCGACGGCCGTCAGCACCAGCGGGACGAGGGCGGCGAGCGTCTGCACGGCGGCTACTCCGGCTTCAGCAAGGGAAAGGCAATCGTCTCCCTGATCGGCTTGCCCGTGAGCAGCATGACCAGCCGGTCGATCCCGACACCGAGGCCCCCGGTAGGCGGCATGCCGTAGTCCAGCGCGCGCAGGAAGTCCTCGTCCAGGGCCATCGCCTCCGGGTCGCCCCCCGCCGCGAGCAGCGACTGCTCGGTCAGCCGGCGGCGTTGCTCCACCGGATCGGCCAGCTCAGAGTAGGCGACGGCGCGCTCGACCCCGCCGATGATCAGATCCCACGCCTCGGCCAGACCGGGCACCGACCGGTGCGGCCGGGCCAGCGGGCGAACCCCGGTCGGGTAGTCCTTGACGAAGGTCGGCGTGAGCAGAGTGTGCTCGACCAGCTTCTCGAACAGCTCGAGCACCATGTCCCCGGCTCCCCACCCGGGCTGCAGGGCGACGTCGTGCCGGGCGGCCAGCGTGCGCATCGTCTCGGCGGTCGTGTCGACGTCGACGTGCTCGCCGACGGCGTCGCTGACGGCCTGGTGGATCGGCAGGTGCCGCCACGGGGCCTCGAGATCGATCTCGCCGCCGCGGCCGTCGGACACCACGGTCGCGCCGACCGCGCGAGCCGCGTCCAGGACCAGCTCGCGGGTCAGGTCGGCCATGGTGTCGTAGTCGCCGTACGCCCGGTAGGCCTCGAGCATGGTGAACTCGGGGCTGTGGGTGGTGTCCACACCCTCGTTACGGAAGTTGCGGCCGATCTCGTAGACCCGCTCGAACCCGCCCACCACGAGTCGCTTGAGATAGAGTTCGATGGCGATCCGGAGGTACATCGGCTGGTCGAAGGCATGCAGGTGGGTCGTGAACGGGCGCGCTGCGGCGCCGCCGTGCAGCGGCTGCAGCTGGGGGGTCTCGACCTCGAGGTAGCCGTGCCGGTCCAGCGTGGCCCGCACCGATCCGAGCACGCTCGCCCGGTCCCGAATCACCTGTCGCGACTCGGCGTTGACGATGAAGTCGACGTAACGCATCCGGACCCGAGCCTCCGGGTCGGTCAGGCCCTTGTGCTTGTCGGGCAGCGGTCGCAGCGCCTTGGCCGTGATGGCCCACCGCGAAGCCAGGACCGAGAGCTCCCCGCGCCGGGAGGTGACCACCTCACCCTCGACCCCGACGTGGTCGCCGAGATCGACGTCGGACTTCCAGGCTGCGAGCGCCTCGGCACCCAGCGCGTCCAGGGACAGCATCACCTGCAGGTCGCCGGTGCCGTCTCGCAGCGTCGCGAAGCACAGCTTGCCGCCGATGCGCGAGAGCATCACCCGCCCGACCACCCCGACCTGGTCACCGGTGCGGACCTCGTCCGGGCCGAGATCGGCGTAGGTCGCCCGAAGCTCGGCGACGGTGGCGGTCCGGGGGAAGCCCAGAGGGTAGGGGTCGACTCCCTGCGCACGAAGGCGGTCCAGCTTGTCCCGCCGGACACGCATCTGCTCGGGCAGGTCGTCGGCGGCGGGTCGCCCCGGAGGCGGGTCGATGCGGGGGTCGGTCACCAGCCCCAGGCTACCGGCGCCGCTGCAGCCGACGGGTCTCGGTTCAGCGGCGGGTCGGAAAGCTGACCGCCATGTTGTCGATCAGCCGGGTGGACCCGACCCGCGCGGCCACGGCGAGCAACCCGTCGCCGGACCAGCCCTCCTCCAGCTCAACCAGGGTCCGCGGGTCCACCAGCACCAGGTAGTCCAGGGTCACCCCGGGCTGGATCGCCAGGACGGCCGCGGCGGAGCGCCGCACGGCGGTGACGCCCTCACCTACCCGCTGCGCGCCGGCGCGCAGGGCGGCCGACAGAGACAGGGCCGCCTTCCGGTCCTGTCCCGAGAGGTAGACGTTGCGGCTGGACAGGGCCAGCCCGTCGAGAGCCCGCACAGTGGGGATCGTGACGACCTCGGTCGGGAAGTCGATGTCGGTCACCATCGTGCGCACGAGCAGCACCTGCTGGGCGTCCTTGGCGCCGAAGAAGGTCACGTCGGGCGAGGTGATGTGCAGCAGCTTGGCCACGACGGTGAGGACCCCGTCGAAGTGGCCCGGCCGGGAGGCGCCTTCGAGCACGTCTCCCATCGGGCCGGCCGACACCCGAACCCGCGGGGTTCCCTCGGCGTACATCTGCTCGACCGGCGGCGCGAACACCACGTCGACACCTTCGTCGGCGCACAGCGCGACGTCGGCGTCGAGGGTCACCGGGTAGCGCGAGAGGTCCTCGTTCGGGCCGAACTGCAGCGGGTTGAGGAACACCGTCACGATCACGACCTGGCACCGCTCCCGGGCCGCCTTGATCAGCGAGCGGTGCCCATCGTGCAGCGCACCGAGACTCATCACCACACCGACCTCGGCCGGCCCGGTCCCCGCTCTGCGAGCGTCGACGGCGGCCCGCAGGTCAGCACGGGTATGCACAAGCCGGATCGTGCTTCGAGCGATCTGCGGGGAGGTCATGGTCCTGCTCCTTCGGCAAGTACGTCGAGCAGGGCCTCGGCCGACTCGGGGGCGAGCAGGCCGGCGCCGAGTGCTCGGTCGGCGGTGAGCCGGGCCAGCGCGATATAGGCGGCGACGGCGTGGGGGGAGACCAGGCGCAGCTCGCGCAGGTGGGCGGCGACGGTGCCCGAGTCGCCGCGGGCCACCGGGCCGGTCAGCGCCGCGTCGCCCGAGCGCAACGCGTTGTCCAGCGCCGCACCCATGAGCGGTCCCAGCATCCGAGCCGGCTCGTCGATGCCGCACCGGCGCAGCAGGTCCATCGACTCGGCCACGAGGGTGGTGAGGTGGTTGGCTCCGTTGGCGAGGGCCGCGTGGTAGAGGGGACGGCGGGCCTCCTCGACCCACTGGGGTTCCCCGCCCATCTCCACGACCAGGGCCTCGGCGATCGGCCGCAGCGGCTCCGGTGCGGTCACCCCGAACGAGCAGCCGGCTAGCCGCGCCACGTCCTCGGGCCGCCCCGTGAAGGTCATGGCCGGGTGCAGCGCGAGCGGCAGCGCGCCGTTGCGGGTGGCCGGGTCGAGGACGCCGACGCCGAAGCGCCCGCTCGTGTGCACCATCAGCTGACCCGGACGCACGGCGCCGGCGGTGACCAGGCCCTCGACGAGGCCGGTGAGCGTGTCGTCGGGCACCGCCAGCAGCAGCAGGTCGACCCGGCGGGCGATGTCGGGGGGGGTGGCGATCTCGGCACCCGGCAGCAGGGCCGCAGCGCGCCCGAGGGACGCGTCGGACACCGCGGCCGCGGCGACGACACGGTGACCGGCCAGGCCCAGGGCGGCGCCGAGGACGGCGCCGACCCGCCCGGCCCCGACCACGCCGACGGCTAGGCGGGCCGGTCGTTCGGTGACAGATGGTTCCGCGGGCAAGCTGTGGTCCAGTCCTCGCGATCGGCCGGTCCTCGCGATCGGCCGGTGAGCGCGATCAGGCTACCGCAGCCCGCATGCGCCACGATCATGCAAAAGTGGTCGCCGGGTGGCAGTAGCCGCGTCCGCGCAGGTGGCGGTGTGGGTGGAGGTGGCGGTGTGGGTGGAGGTGGCGGTGTGAGTGGAGGTGGCGGTGTGGGTGGAGGTGGCGCTTCGGGTGGTCGGGTAGGCGTGGTGGCGCAGCCGTGGCGGGAGGCGACCCGGCGGGCGCTCTACGGCCCGGACGGCTTCTACCGGGCGGCCGCGGGTCCCGGCGCGCACTTCCGGACCTCCGTGCACGCCTCGCCCCTCTACGCCGAGGCCCTGCTGACCCTGGCCCGGTCGGCCGGTCTCACCACCGTGGTCGATGTCGGGTCCGGGCGCGGCGAACTGCTGCTGGCGCTGCACCGGCTCGACCCGTCGCTGCGCCTCGTCGCGGTGGAGCTCGCCGACCGCCCACCCGGGCTGCCCGGCGTCATCGAGTGGCGGGCCTCCCTTGCCGACTACCGGGATGCGCTGCTGGTGGCCAACGAGTGGCTGGACAACGTGCCCGTCGACGTCGTTGTCCTGACCCGGGCCGGACCACGGGTCCTGCTGGTCGACCCGCGCACCGGAGCCGAGCGCGAGGGACCCGAGCCCGCGGCACCCGACCTGGCCTGGCTGGACGGGTGGTGGCCGCTGGTGCGGATCGGTGACCGGGCCGAGGTCGGGCTGCCCCGGGACGAGGCGTGGTCCGGGGCCGTCGCAGCCTTGAGGGCCGGGATCGCGGTGGCCGTGGACTACGCCCACTCGCGCGCCGAACGGCCGGCCGCAGGGTCGCTCACCGGCTACCGCGCCGGGCGCCAGGTGCCACCCGTTCCGGACGGATCGTGCGACCTGACCAGCCACGTCGCGCTCGACGCCTGCGCGGCGGCCGGCGAGCGGGCCGGCGCGACGAGCACGCTGCTGACCACCCAGCGGCGGGCGTTGGGCGCGCTGGGCGTGGCCGGCGACCTTCCCGGCCGGGCATTGAGCCGGGAGCGACCCGGCGCCTACCTGGCCGCCCTGGCCCGGGCCGGACAGGTGGCCGAGCTGCGCGCGCGCGGCGGGCTCGGCGACTTCGGCTGGCTGGTGCAGGCGGTGGGCGCGGACCTACCGCCGCTCCTGCTCGCCGACCAGCGGGACGAGCTGGGGCAGCTGTAGCAGCAGCCAGGGGCTGTACGTCGAGGGCCGCGCCGCGACCTCGGCCACCAGGTCCGGCCACTCCCACCACGCGGTGGCCGCGACCTCGGCCGGGTCCGGCGCGGGGTCGCCGGTGACCGTGCCGACGTGCACGGGGCAGACCTCGTTCTCGGTGACGCCGTTGTCCATCCGCGCCGTGTAGCGGAAGTCGGGCAGCACCACCCGCAACCCCTCGATGCGCAGCCCCAGCTCCTGCTCCCCCCGGCGCTGGACGGCAGCCAGCGGGTCCTCGCCGGGCGCTGGATGGCCGCAGAAGCTGTTGGTCCAGATCAGCGGCCAGGTGCGCTTGCCGGCAGCCCGCTGGGTGAGCAGGACCCGGCCCGCCGGGTCGAACAGCCAGCAGGAGAAGGCCAGGTGCAGAGGCGTTTCGGCGTGGTGGACGCTGGACTTGGGCGCGGTGCCGCAGGGTCGCCCGCCCTCGTCGAGCAAGACGACCAGCTCATCCGCACCGGCGCCGTCCGACCGCGGCGTGCTGAGCGCGCTCATCGGGCGGCCCGCGCCGGTCCGGTCGAGCACGCCTCTGCGGCTCCGACGGAGACCAGCACCTGATCGTGGCCCCTCAGCACGAACGTCGGGCGCCGCGGCGGGGCCTGCGCGAGAACCATCGTGGGGTAGCGGCGCAGCAGCGTCGGCAGCGCGATCGCCAGCTCCATCCGCGCCAGCGGCGCCCCGAGGCAGTGGTGCAGGCCGGCCCCGAAGCCGAGGTGATGGTTGCCCCTGCGGCCGGCGTCGAACCGGTCCGGCTCCGCGAACTGCGCCGGGTCGCGGTTGGCCGCGCCCAGCAGCACGGCGACCTGCTCGCCCTCCCGGACCTGGACACCGGCGATCGACACGTCAGCCAGGGCGGTGCGCTGGAACAGCTGCAAGGGCGAGTCGAAGCGGACCATCTCCTCCACAGCGCTCGCGACCAGCCCGGGGTCTGCGCGGACCCGGTCGAGCTCGTCGGGGCGCGCCAGCAGGGCCACGATGCCGTTGCCGAACGCGTTGACCGACGCCTCGTGGCCGGCGTTGAGGAGCAGGATCGCCGAGGCCACGACCTCGTCGTCGGTGAGCCGCTGGCCGGCGTCCTCGGCCGCCGCCAGGTGGCTGATCAGGTCATCACGCGGCCGGGCGCGACGAGCCCGGACCAAGTCGCGGACGTAGTCGGCGAACTCGGCCGAGGCGGCGGTCGCTGCCTGCTCCGCGCCGGGCCCGCGCCGCAGCTCGTACATCGCCACGATCGCCGCCGACCACGGCCGCAGCAGGTCGCGGTCGGCCGCCGGCACGCCGAGCAGCTCGGCGATCACGGCCACCGGCAGCGGCTCGGCGTAGTCGGCGAGCAGGTCGATCTCGTCCTGCCCGGCGACGGTGTCGAGCAACTCGTCGGCGAGCCCCTGCACCAGGGGCCGCAGGCGCTCGATGTGACCCCGCGCGAACGCCTTGGACACCAGCGACCGCAGCCGGGTGTGGTCCGGTGGCTCGTTCTCCATCATCTGATGGCGGTGCAGGAGGTTGAACGGCTCGAACTCGGCCGCCGGCTCCTTGTCCCGCCACGAACGGCCGAGGCGCCGGTCGCGCAGCACGGCGTTGCACTCGGCGTAGGTGAACACGAGCCACTGTCCCGACGACTCATGCCACGTCACGGGAGACCGCTCCCGCCACTGGGCGAACGCCGGGTAGGGGTCGGTCATGAACGCCGGATCGGTGAGGTCGAGGGGAGCGGTCACCCGGCTAAGGTAGGCGCAGCGGGCGGTTCTGGGCGACTCATCCACCGTTCGGGCGGGGCGACGGCCCGGGCTGTGCGGGCCGCGGCGACCTCGGCGTCGAGGATCCGGCGGGCCTCGGCCGCGCCGCGGTGGGCCGCCGTGACATGCACCGGTCCGGGGGTGGTGTCCAGGTGCACGGTGGCCAGGTCCAGCCGGCGCTGCAGCGGCCCCTGGGTGATGCGGGCGCTCTGCACCCGCTCGTGCGGCACGATGTCGGTCTCCCGACGCCACCGCCCGCGCCGGGCCACGAAGACCCGTTCGTCGGCGCCAGCAGACTCGAACCGCCAGCCCAGCGGGTCGCACCAGCGAGCCCCGGGGGCCACGCCGTACAACGTCATGGCTCGTAGGTCGACGTGGGGCAGCACCCGCTGGAGCACCGCGTGCGCCTCGTCCAAAGGTGCCACCGGCAGCAGCACGCTTGCCTTGGACTGGTCGTCTCCGGCATAGCCGGCGACGTTGATCTCGACCTTGCACCAGCCTCGGCGGCGCCACAGCAGCGGCTGCACGATGCGCACGGCCTGCACCCGGCCCGGGGGAACCGTCTGGGCGCGGGTCTCGAGCAGCCCGGAACGCAGCCGAAGCCCGTCGGGTGACTCCGCGATCGTGAAGTCGAAGTGCACGATCACCGACCGCGCGATCATCGGAACGATGGACAGCGCCAGCGGGACGGTCAGACCGAGCAGCGACCACTCCCCGATGACCGCGGCGACGACGACCAACCCGAGCAGCACCGGCAGGCCGATGAGGGTTGCCGCGGACAGCGCCTGCCCGACGACGAGCCGCTTGAGCGGGACGTGCGCGATGACCGCCTCCGGGGCCTCGGGGGTCTGGTGGTCCAGGCCCGCGGCCCGGGCCAGCAGCTCGGCCCGCAGCGCTTGCGCAGCGGGCTCGGCAAGGTAGGCCAGTGGTGCCTCGGCCGAGGACCCGCCGGCGACCTCGAGGCGCAGCTCGGCCAGCCCGAGCGCCCGGCCGACCAGGGGGCGCACGACGTCGACGGCCTGCAGCCGGTCGATGCGCACGCGCCGGGACCGGCGGAACAGCACGCCCGTCTCGAGCCGCAGGTCCCCGCCGGCGATAACGTAGTGGGTGAACCGCCGGGACAGGTAGCCGTAGACCGCGGCGACCGGGATGCTCGCCGCGATGCCGATGAACAGCCAGCGCGGCGGCACGTCGTTGTTGTAGACCTGCTGCAACGCGAGGGCCACCGCGGCGGCGAAGACCTTCCAGCCGCGCAGCACCGGCGTCAGCGGGTGCAACCTGTGCAACTGCTCGGTCGTCACCTCAGATTCCTGCGGAGCGGGCCTCGCCGCGGGCGGCGAGGCGGTCCCGCAGCCGGGCCGCCTCGGCCGGGGACAGCCCGGGGATCTGGGCGTCGGTCGAGGCGGCCGCGGTGTGCAGTTGCACCGACGCGAGCCCGAACCGGCGCTCCAGCGGGCCTGCCGTGACGTCGACGAACTGCATCCGGCCGTAGGGGACGACGACCAGCCGGCGCAGCAGGATGCCGCGGGTGACCAGCAGGTCGTCCTCCCGCTCGGCATAGCCCCAGGCGCCGACCGCGCGCCCGATCACCCACCAGCCCCAGCCAATCAGGGCGACACCCACCACCGCCGGCAGCACCGCGAGCGCCGGCTTGGCGAACCAGGTCGCGACCGCGGTCCCCGCCGCCAGCACAGCGATGAGGACGACGAGGCGCAGGCGCCGGATCGTGGCCAGCCGGGGCGACACCCGCACCCACGGCAGCCCCTCGGGCGCGAAGGGCTCGCCACGACTGGTGGGCGCGCTGTTGGTGGTCACTGTCCGAAGGCTATCGGGCCGGATGCGCGCTCGACGCGGGTTCGACCCGCATCGTCGCGCTGTCGCGGCGGTGCCCGGCTGGCACACTCGGGCGGGTGAGCACCGAGCGAGTGGTCGGCCTGGGCGCCGGCGCCGACCTGGTCACCGGCGCGCGCCCGCAGGTCGGTGACCCGCTGGCCACCCAGGACATGATCCTGAACATCGGGCCGCAGCACCCCTCCACCCACGGCGTGCTCCGGCTGCGCCTCATCCTGGACGGCGAGCTGATCCATCACGCGGAGCCGATCGTGGGCTACATGCACCGCGGCGCCGAGAAGTTGTTCGAGGTGCGTGACTATCGCCAGATCATCGTGCTGGCCAACCGGCACGACTGGCTCTCGGCCTTCGCCAACGAGCTCGGCGTGGTCCTGGCCGTCGAGCGGATGCTGGGCATGGAGGTCCCGGTCCGCGCGGTCTGGACCCGCACCCTGCTGGCCGAGCTCAACCGGGTCCTCAACCACCTGATGTTCCTCGGGTCCTACCCGCTTGAGATCGGCGCGATCACCCCGATCTTCTACGCCTTCCGCGAGCGCGAGACGGTCCAGGCCGTCATGGAGGAGGTGTCGGGGGGGCGCATGCACTACATGTTCAACCGGGTCGGCGGCCTCAAGGAGGACCTGCCCGCCGGCTGGACCGGCCGGGTTCGGACCGCGGTCGGCGAGGTCCGCGACCGGCTGCCCGACATCGACCGATTGATCATGGGCAACGAGATCTTTCAAGCCCGGACCCGGGGGGTGGGCGTGCTGTCGGCCGCGCAGATCTCGGCGTACGGCGTGAGCGGCCCGATCGCCCGCGCCTCCGGCGTCGACTTCGACCTGCGTCGCGACGAGCCCTACCTGGCCTACGGCGAGCTGGATGTCCCGGTCGTCACGCGCACGGAGGGCGACTGCCTGGCCCGGTTCCAGTGCCTGCTCGAGCAGGTGCAGGTCTCCCTCGACCTGGCCGATGCCTGCCTGGACCGGCTGGCGTCGCTGCCGCCGGGCCCGGTCAACCTGCGGCTGCCCAAGGTGCTCAAGGTGCCCGAGGGGTCCACCTATGCGTGGACCGAGAACCCGTTGGGGATCAATGGTTACTACCTGGTGTCCAAGGGTGAGAAGACGCCGTGGCGGCTCAAGCTGCGGTCGGCGTCGTTCAACAACATCCAGGTGCTCAGCGAGTTGCTGCCGGGCACCCAGGTCGCCGACATGGTCGCGATCCTCGGGTCCATGTTCTTCGTCGTCGGAGATGTCGACAAGTGACCGCCCAACGGGAGCCGCTGCCATGAGCCTGACACTGCTGGACTGGCGCCGCCGGGTGCACGCCCTCTACGCCGAGGTGCGGACCACCGAGCCCCGCGCCGGGCACGCATTGTGGCGCTCGGGCCGAGACGATCTGTTCGCCCACCACCCCGACTCCCCGCTGCTCGACGCCGACCGCGCCGCGTTCGCCAGCCTGCAGGTGGAGCCCTACGATCCGTCGCTGCGCTTCGAGGTAGAGCTCGACCGCGACGTGGAACCGCACCGGATGGAGGTCCCGACCGCCACCGACGGGGTCGTCCCGTTCGACCGCATCGGCGTGCTGCACCTGCCCGGACTCGGCGATCTGGACGCATGGTGGCTGGGGTCCTACGGCGGCGGGCTGTTCGTGCCGCTCAAGGACGCCAGCGCCGGCACGCAGACCTACGGCGGCGGGCGATACGTGCTCGACACCGTCAAGGGCGCCGACCTCGGTGGCGACGCTCGCGCCGGAAGGATCGTCGTGGACCTGAACTTCGCCTACAACCCGTCCTGCGCCTATGACCCGGCCTGGGTCTGCCCGCTGGCCCCGCCCGGAAACACCATCGCCACCTCGGTGCGCGGCGGTGAGGGCGCCTACGACGTGCCGTGAGCGCTGGGCGAAATTGTGCGCGGACTCAGCGCAGGGGACCATGGATCACACAGTGACGAGGTCGATGCAGTAGACGTCGCCATCACGGCTCAGCACCGCCGCAAGGCCGTTGGCGGCCACGGGTTCGGGAGACGGGCCCGATCGATCGGACATCGACGCGATCACCTGTTGGGCCTCGAGGATGGCAGCCGCCTCCTCGCTATCCCCGATCGCTTCGCTCAGCTCACCGGCCAACAGGTGCAGCCCGGGCTCGACCGGCCGGGTTCGGCGGATCTGGCGCAGCTTCTCCCGCGCGTCGTCGTGGCGACCGGCGCCGCGCAACGCAGCCGCGAGATGCACGTGCGCTCCGCCCCGAACCTCACCGCCGTCTGGTGTGTCGCACGCCTAGCCGCCCAGCGACCCGTCGGAGGAGAACACCTCGCCCATCGCGACGGTGCCCTGCTTGATCGCCGTCTTGGTCAGCGGGCCACCCGCGTCCAGGGACTTGAACGCGGAGAACTTCAGGCCGTAGGTCTTCTCCAGGCCGGGCTGGCAGAACACGTTCTTGGGGCACTCGGGTGGGCCGCCGAAGCTCACCGAGCCGGGCGCGCACTTGGCGGCGAGGTCGGACAGCGTCTTCACGCCGTACTTGTCGGCGAAGGCTTTGGTCACCGCGAATGCGTTCTGGTCGACCGCGTCGGCCGGCTTGGCGAACTTCAGCCCGGCCTTGGTGCCGAGCTGGGTCAGTGCCTGCAGTGTGGCGTCGAGGTCGCCGCTGGCCTTGGCGGGCGCGTTGGGTCCGTTGGCCTTCTTGTTAAGGAACTCGGTCAGCGTCCCGACGTACTCCGGCACGACCTGGATGGTGCCCTTTTCCAGCGCTGGCTCGTAGAGCTGGCGGTTGCCGATGGTCTGGGTCGAGGCCTCGAAGCCCGCTGCGGTGAGCACCGTGGCGTAGATCGCGGCGAGGGTCTGGTTCTCCCCGAAGTTGGCCGCGCCTACGACAATCTTGCCCGACCCGCCGGAGAGGCCCCCGGTCAAGTTGTTGGCGGTCACGAACTCCTTCGCCGCGGTCGTCGCCGTCTTGCGGTCGACGTCGACCGCCTTGTTCAGCGCGATCAGCTTGGGCGTGTCCAGAGCCGCGGACACCTTGTCCAGCGCGGCGATCATGGCTGGGGTCGCCGCCTTGGCGTTGATCGCGGGGATCACGTTGTCCACCGTGATGAGGTTCTTGTCGTCGTCCAGGACGACGATCTCCTGACCAGGCACAGGGTCACACTTGGTGGCTGCCGAACTCGCGCTGCCCGAGCCCGACGCCGCGGCAGACGTGCTGGTCGTCGTGCCCGAGGACGAGCCGCTGTCTCCGCACGCGGTGAGGGTGAGGGTCAGGGCTAGGCCGAGGGCGCCGGCCGCACCCAGGGGTCGGAGCGAACGCATCCGCATGTTTCCCGCCTTCTGTGTCCCGCCACGGTCGAGCACCGCAGCGCGTGTCTGGCGGGCACCTCGCGGCCCGCACGCGCCACTCAACCGTGCGATCGCGCGAGATGCAACCGAGCGAAGGTCACGAAACGGAGACGGCGTCGGCCGCCTCCGTCGTACGGCGAGCGCCCCTCGTCGATTCCCGGCCCGGCGTGACGGCCCGCTGCACCAGCGCCAGCACACCCTCGGTGAGCAGCGCGAGAGCGGCGACGAGGATGCCGCCGGCGAAGATCTTGCCCTGGTCCTGCTGACCGAAGCCGGCGTTGATGATCTGGCCGAGGCCCCCGCCGCCGACCAGCGCCGCGAGCGTGGCCGTGGCCACGACCTGGACCGTCGCTGTCCGGAACCCCACCGCGATGAGCGGCACCGCCAGCGGCAGCTCGACCCGGCGCAGGATCATCGCCTCGGACAGGCCCATGCCGCGGGCCGCCTCCACGACGTCGCGGTCGACGCCCCGGATGCCGACGTAGGTGTTGGTCAGCAGCGGCGGCATCGCGAACACGGCCAGGGCGATGATCGTGGCGCGGTTGCCGAAGCCGATCGAGGTCGCCGCGAACACGGTCAGCAACGCCAGGGTCGGGACCGCCCGGGACACGTTGGTCACCACGACGGTGAACCCCCCACCTGTCCCGCGATGCCCGAGCGCCAGAGCAAGCGGAAGGGCGATGGCCGCCGCGATGAGCACGGCCAGCACCGAGATGTAGAGGTGCTCGTAGGTCAGGTAGGGCACGCCCTGGCGGCCCTGCCAGTTCAGCGGGTCGTTGAGCCACACGAAGGCGGCGAGCAGCGAACTCACGACCGCTGCCTCGACCACGGCGTGAGCAGCCGGGTGAGACCCGCCAGCGCCAGGTCCGCGCCGAGCCCGAGGGCTACGGTGAGCGCGGCAGCGGTGACGATCTCCGCTCGGTAGAAGTTGTTCTGGAACCCCGCGATGAGCAGGTTGCCCAGCCCGCCGGTGCCGAGCACGACGCCGACCGTGACGAGGGCGACCGTCGACACGGTCGCGACCCGCACCCCCGCCATGATCGTGGGCAGGGCCACCGGCAGCTCGACCTCCCACAGCATCCGGGCCCTGCCGTAGCCCATGCCACGCGCCGCCTCGACGACCTCGGCGGGCACGCCCTCCAGGCCGGCGAGGATGTTGCGCACCAGAACCAGCAGGGCGTAGAGGACCAGCCCGATGAGCACGGTCCGCTGACCGAGGCCGGTGTAGGGCGCGAGGAACGCGAACAGCGCCAGTGACGGGATGGTGTAGAGGGCGCCGGTCAGGCCCAGCGTCGGCGCGGCCAGCCACCGGAACCGGTGCGCGAGCAGCGCCAGCGGCATGGCCACCAGCAGGCCGATGGCGACGGCCTGCACGGTAAGCGTGACGTGTTGCTGCACAGCAGCCAGAATGGCGTCGGAGTTGGAGCGCACATAGTCCGGGGAGAACCAGGGGTTCGCCGCCTCAGCCAGGGCCAGCCGCGGCGAGGCCACCATCGGAAGGGAGGACACGGGTGGACGCTACCCCCGAACCCATGATCCGCCTCGACGGTGTCAGCAAGCGCTTCGCCGACGGCACCGTCGCCGTGCATGACCTCGACCTCGACGTCCCCGAGGGAGAGCTGGTCGTGCTCGTGGGTCCGTCCGGATGCGGCAAGTCCACCACGCTGAAGATGGTCAACCGCCTGATCGAGCCGACCGGTGGGCGCATCCTGCTGGAAGGGCAGGACGTCACCCGCGTCGACCCGGTCAAGCTGCGCCGCCGGATGGGCTACGTCATCCAGCAGGTGGGCCTGTTCCCGCACCAGAGCGTCGAGGTCAACGTCGCGACCGTGCCCCGCCTGCTGGGCTGGGACAAGGGGCGCACTAGCCTGCGGGTGCACGAGTTGCTCGAGCTGGTCGGTCTCGATCCCGACCGCTTTGCCAAGCGGCTCCCACACCAGCTCTCCGGCGGCCAGCGGCAGCGGGTCGGCGTGGCCCGCGCGCTGGCTGCCGACCCGCCGGTGCTGCTGATGGACGAGCCGTTCGGCGCCGTGGACCCCGTGGTGCGCGAACGGCTCCAGGGCGAGTTCCTGCGGCTGCAAAGCGAGGTCGGCAAGACCATCCTGTTCGTCACCCACGACATCGAAGAGGCGGTCCGGCTCGGCGACCGCGTCGCCGTGTTCTCCGCCGAGGGCAGGCTTGAGCAGTACGACGCCCCCGCCACGGTCCTCGG
The DNA here is from genome assembly GCA_038223055.1 of Actinomycetes bacterium. GTDB lineage: Bacteria > Actinomycetota > Actinomycetes > JACCUZ01 > JACCUZ01 > JBBRHF01. Next base: position 24,124 of record JBBRHF010000011.1, read on the forward strand.
CGCCCCGGCCACCCCGTTCGCCGCGGACTTCGTCGGCAGCGACCGCGGCCTCAAGCGGCTGTCGGTGACCCCGATCACCGCGGTGGACCTCGAGCATCCACCCGTCGTACACCTCGACGAACCGCTGGCGCAGGCCGCCGCGACGCTGCGCTCGAGCGGCTCCCACTGGGGGGTCGTGCTCTCGGCGGGCGGCGATCTGCACGGCTGGATCTCGGCGGCCGACGAGGGGGCCGGCCTGGTCGCCGACCGGGCCCGCCGGATGGAAGCCTGGGTGCCCGTCGGCGCCTCGCTCAAGGTGGCGTTCAGTGAGATGCTCCAGCACGACGCCGGCTGGGTGGCGGTGCTCGACGGCGAGCACTTCCTCGGCGTGCTGACCCCGGCCACGCTGCACGAGGCGCTGCGGCGGTCGGTGAGCGCCGACGTGCAGGGCGTGGCACCCGACGCGGTCGAGCTGGACACGATCCACTGACCGGGCCCCGGCGACCGGGCGGCCCCGGCGACCGGGATCGCGCGACCGGGATCCAGCGACCGGGATCCCGTGACGCAGCCAGCCTCAGGCCACGGCCTGGGTGTCCTCGTCCCGTGGCGGGCGCACCCGGCAGACCCGCTCGAGCAGCAGGCCGCCGACAACGAGCACGAGAGAGGCGACCACGGCGGCGACGGCGACCACGGCGCGGTCCCGGCGACCGATCACATCCAGGTCCGGCAGCAGCAGCAGCAGCCAGCCGAGATAGGAGCCGCCGATCAGCGCGCCGGCGTGCGAGCCGGCCTTGCCGAGCGCGGCCAGCCGGGCCACCCCGATCGGGTTGGGCGGCTTGGTGCCCGGCCGGCCGAGCAGCCGCCGGTGCAGGCTGACGGCCGACAGCACGACGGCGGCACCCAGGACACCGATGGAGAACGGCCCCAGCCACGGCAGCGGCGGCAACACGGTGCCGCGGCTCTCCAGAACCTGCAGCGCGCCCCAGGTGACTGCTGCCGCGGCCACGCACAACGCAACGAGGATGTTGGGCCGGGTCGGTCTCATCGGCGCCAGTCCAGCACGAGGTCCGGCCGGGCTCGCACCCCGGTCCGATCGACCTGCGCCAGCAGGTCGCGCACCGGTCCACGCCCTGGGAGCACCGCCTCCGGGTCGGCCCCGGCCCAGGGCACCAGGACGAACGCGCGCCCGGCGGCCCGGGGGTGCGGGACCGTCAGCGGGGGCTCCATGCCGGTCTCGTCGACGACCAAGTCGCCCACGGCGAGCACGTCGACGTCGAGGGTTCTCGGCCCGAAGCGCTCGCCCCGCACCCGCCCGAGCCCGGCCTCGACCTGCTGCGCCAGCAGCAGCAGTTCGCGAGGTGAGCGGGCCGTGTCGACCACGACCACCGCGTTGAGGTAGTCGGGCTGGTCCGGCCCGCCGACCGGGTCGGTCTCGAAGACCGAGGAGACGGCCCACAACGAGACCTCGGGGGTCGCGGCGAGCGCATCCAGACCTGCCTGCAGGGTCGCGAGCCGGTCACCCAGGTTGCTGCCCAGGGCGAGCGCCGCACGGCGTACGACGTGGGCCGGCTGGATAGGGTGCATCACCGGTGGTGCCGCACGACGGTGACCGCCACGTCCTCGAACGGGACCCCCACGGGGGCCTCCGGCTTGTGCACGGTCACCTCGACGCCGTCCACCACGTCGTGCTCCAGGCACAGGTCGGCGATGCGCCCGGCGAGTGACTCGATCAGGTTGACCGGCCCGCCGGTGATCAGGGCGACCACTCGCTGCGCGAGCTCGCCATAGTGGACGGTGTCGGCGACGTCATCGCTGGCCGCGGCGGCGCGGGTGTCCAGCAGCAGCGTCACGTCGACGACGAAGGCTTGCCCGCGGGCCCGCTCCTCCGCGTAGACACCGTGGTGGCCGAAACCGTGCAGCCCTCGCAGCACGATCCGGTCGGTCATCGGGCACCAACCAGCCCGCCGGCGGCCCGCAGGGCGGCGACCACGCGCACGGCATCCGCGCTCGGTCGCGCCGCGTGCACCCGGACCGCCCACGCACCGGCGCCGGCGGCGAGCGCCGACAGCGCGGTGGTGGCGTCCTCTCGCCCGGCCGTGGGTCGCGGCGTGCCGTCGGGTCCGGCCAGCAGCCGGCCGATAAAGCCCTTGCGCGACGCGCCCACCAGCAGCGGGCGGCCCAGGGCATGCAGCTCGCCGAGCCGGGCCAGCACCGACCAGTTGTGCTCGCCCATCTTGGCGAATCCGAGCCCGGGGTCGAGCACGATCTGCTCCGCGTCGACGCCGGCGTGGGTGAGCTCGTCCAGCCGCCGGCGCAGCTCCCGGGCGACGTCGCCGACCACGTCCTGATAGACCGCGAGGCTGTCCATGTCCAGGCTGTGTCCCCGCCAGTGCATGACCACGAACGGCACGCCCGCACTGGCCACGACGCGGGCCATCCCGGCGTCGGCGAGCCCGCCGCTGACGTCGTTGACGATCGAGGCGCCCGCCTCCAACGCTGCGGCGGCGGTCGTGGCACGCATGGTGTCGATGCTCACGACAACGCCCTCGGCGGCGAGGGCGCGCACGACCGGCACGGCCCGGCGCTCCTCCTCGTCCGCGGGCACGCGGCCGGCGCCGGGACGGGTCGACTCGCCCCCGACGTCGACGATGTCCGCGCCCTGGGCGGCGAGCCGGAACCCCTGGTCGATGGCGGCCCCGGGGTCGAAGAAGTCGCCGCCGTCGGAGAAGGAGTCGGGCGTGGTGTTGACGACCCCCATCACGAGGCACCGGTCGAGCCTCGCGAGGTGGACCGGCAGCCCGCGCACGTCCAGGGCGCTCATCGCGCGCGGGGGGCGACGATCAGGCTCATCGCCTCGGCCCGCGTAGCGGGGTCAAGCAACTGGCCGCGGACGGCCGACGTGATGGTCACCGCGCCGGGCTTGCGGATGCCCCGCATCGACATGCACAGGTGCTCGCACTCGACGACGACGATGGCCCCGCGCGGGTCCAGCAGGCGCATCAGCGCGTCGGCGATCTGGGTCGTCATCCGCTCCTGCACCTGCGGGCGGCGGGCGTAGACGTCGACCAGCCGGGCCAGCTTGGACAGGCCGGTGATGCGCCCGCCCTCGGACGGGATGTAGCCCACGTGGGCGTGCCCGGCGAAGGGCACCAGGTGGTGCTCGCAGACCGAGCGCACCTCGATGTCCTTGACCAGAACCATCTCGTCATGGCTCAGGTCGAACGTGGTGGTGAGCACGTCCTCGGGCTGCTGCCAGAGCCCGGCGAAGATCTCGCGGTAGGCCCGCGCCACCCGGTCGGGGGTGTCGCGCAGCCCGTCGCGGTCAGGGTCCTCGCCGATGGCGACGAGCAGGTCACGCACCGCCCGGCGGACGCCCTCGTCGTCGTAGGCGTTCAGCGTTCGAAGCCCAGCGGCCGGCCGGGGATGTCGTCGGAGGGCAGCGGGGAGTCGGGCACGTCGGTCGGCTCGAGGACACCCATGCTGTGCTCCCTGTCCTTGCCGTTGGTCGGCGCAGCCCGCTCCTTGGGCGTCATGATCGGCCCTGCCTGCGGTGCCCGCTTGGCCGAGCCGGTCCACGCGGGACGCTCGGACCGCTTGCGGATGTGGGTGAAGACCTCGGCCACCTCGGCCTTGTCGAGGGTCTCGCGGTCCAGGAGCGCCAGGACCAGCTCGTCGAGGATGTGGCGGTTGTCCACCAGGATCTCCCACGCCTCGTCGTGGGCGGTCTCGATCAGCTTCTTGACCTCCTCGTCGACGACCCCGGCCACTTCCTCGGAGTAGTCCCGCTGGTGGCCCATGTCGCGCCCGAGGAACGGCTCGGCGCTCTCCGACCCGAGCTTGATCGCGCCGATGCGCTCGGTCATGCCGTACTGGGTGACCATCGCGCGGGCCACGGCCGTCGCCTTCTCGATGTCGTTGGCCGCGCCGGTGGTGGGGTCGTGGAAGACGATCTCCTCGGCAGCGCGCCCGCCCAGCATGTAGGCGAGCTGGTCGAGCATCTCGTTGCGGGTCGTGGAGTATTTGTCCTCGTCGGGCAGCACCATCGTGTAACCCAGTGCGCGCCCGCGCGGCAGGATCGTGATCTTGTGCACCGGGTCGGTGTTCGTCAGTGCCGCCGCCACCAGGGCATGGCCGCCCTCGTGGTAGGCCGTGATCTTCTTCTCCTTCTCGTTCATCAGCCGCGAGTGCTTCTGCGGGCCGGCGATGACGCGGTCGATGGCCTCGTCCAGAGCGTCGGAGTCGATCATCTTCTTGTCGTTGCGGGCGGTCAGCAGGGCGGCCTCGTTGAGCACGTTGGCCAAGTCGGCGCCGGTGAAGCCCGGGGTACGTCGGGCGAAGGCCATCAGGTCGATGCTCTCGTCGATCGGCTTGCCCTTGGCGTGCACGGTGAGGATCTTGTGCCGGCCCAGCAGGTCGGGCCGCTCGACGGCGATCTGGCGGTCGAACCGGCCCGGCCGCAGCAGGGCCGGGTCCAGGATGTCGGGCCGGTTGGTGGCCGCGATGAGGATGACCCCGCCCTTGACGTCGAAGCCGTCCATCTCGACCAGCAACTGGTTGAGGGTCTGCTCGCGCTCGTCGTGCCCCCCGCCCATGCCGGCTCCGCGGTGGCGGCCGACGGCGTCGATCTCGTCGACGAACACGATGGCCGGGGCGTTGGCCTTGGCCTGCTCGAACAGGTCGCGCACTCGGGAGGCGCCGACACCGACGAACATCTCGACGAAGTCCGAGCCGGAGATCGAGTAGAACGGGACGCCCGCCTCGCCGGCGACGGCGCGAGCGAGCAGCGTCTTGCCCGTGCCGGGAGGGCCGTAGAGCAGGACGCCCTTGGGGATCTTGGCGCCGATCGCCTGGAACTTGGCGGGGTTCTCGAGGAACTCCTTGATCTCCTGGAGCTCCTCGACCGCCTCGTCGACGCCGGCGACGTCGCTGAACGTGGTCTTGGGTGTGTCCTTGCTGATCAGCTTGGCCTTGGACTTGCCGAACTGCATGACCCGGGAGCCGCCGCCCTGCATCTGGTTGAAGAAGAACAAGAACACGAGGATGATCACAATGATCGGCAGCGCACCGAAGAGCAGGCTCACGAGCCAGCTCTGGCGCGGGACGTTGTCCGTGTAGCCCTGCGAGGGCGGGTTGGCCTTGAGCAGGTCGACGATGTCGCGCTGGCGGGCATCGACGTAGTCGGTCTGGATCTTGCCGCTGCCCTGCACTTTCTGGTCGTTCTTGAGGGTCAACTCGAGTCGCTGGTCACGGTCGACGATCTTGGCCTGCTCGACCTTGCCCTGCGAGATCGCCGCGATCGCGGCCTCGGTGTCGACCTTCTTGAACCCGCCCGAGGCGGAGGAGAGGGTGCTGACCAGCAGCACGCCGATGATGACGAGCGCGACCCAGAAAAAGGGTCCTCGAAGATAGCGTTTGACGTCCATCTAACCGGGGCGGGTCGCCCCGTCCCTCCTGCCGTGCGTGGGATGGTGAACCTCGACCGTACCTGACCCCTGGCCAACGCGGCGCCTCGACGGGTTAGTTCCGCGCTCGATCATGGTTGCGAGCACGACCCCATGGTTCCGGCTAGCGGGCGGCTCGCGCGGCGGGTCCGGAGTAGACGTGCGGAGCCAACGTGCCGACGAACGGGATGTTGCGGTAGCGCTCGGCGTAGTCCAGGCCGTAGCCGACGACGAACTCGTTGGGGATGTCGAACCCGACGTACTTCACCGGGACGGCGACCTTGGCGGCCTCCGGCTTGCGCAGCAGGGTGCACACTTCCACCGAGGCCGCGCCCCGGGAGCCGAGGTTGGACATCAGCCAGGACAGGGTGAGGCCCGAGTCGATGATGTCCTCGACGAGGAGCACGTGGCGATCGGTGATGTCGCGGTCGAGGTCCTTCAGGATGCGGACGACGCCGGAGGACTTGGTGCCGGAGCCGTAGGAGGACACCGCCATCCAGTCCATCGTCACCGGGGTGTGCAGCGCGCGGGCGAGGTCGGCCATGACCATCACGGCGCCCTTGAGCACCCCGACCAGCAGCAGTTCACGACCCGCGTAGTCGGCGTCGATCGCCGCGCCCATCTCGGCCAGCCGGCGGGCGATCTCGGCCTCGCTGACCAGCACCCGCTCGAGGTCGGGGCCGAGGTCCTGCTCGTTCACGGGGCGCTCCTGCTGTCACGTCGGTCGAATCGGTGGAATGGGTCGAATCGGTCGAATGGGTCGAGTCAGGGCCGGAAGATACGAAGCCTGCCACACGACCGTTCGGCCCGGACGCCCCCGGGCAGGTGCAGCTGACCCTGTCCGCTCCAGGCGCTCACCAGCGCGTCGACACCGCGCACGTGCCCGGCGGTCAGGTCGGTGGGCGGGGAGCCGGCGACGACGAGGGCGTGACGCAGCACCCGAGCCCGCACGGCCGCCGGCAAGTCGGCCAGGCCCTGGACGGACTGCGACCCGTCGCCGGGATCGGTCACCTGCGCGCTCGCCGTCGCGGCCCACGAGTCCAGCGCGTCGGCGTCCTCGCGCAGCAGCCGGGCGGTGCGCGCCAGCGCCGAGGCGACCCCGGGGCCGAAGGCGGCCTCGAGCACCGGCAGCACCGTCGCGCGGGCGCGCACCCGGGCGAAGCCGGTATCGCTGTTGTGCGGGTCCTCCCACACCGGCAGGTCGGCGACGGCGGCGCGGACCGTGGCGCGGTCGACCCCCAGCAGCGGGCGCAGGTAGCGCCCGGAGACCTCGGCCATGCCCGAGAGCGACCGGGCGCCGCTGCCTCGCGCCAGGCCGAGCAGCACCGTCTCGGCCTGGTCCTCGAGGGTGTGCCCGAGCAGGACGGCCGCGGCGCCGAGGCGTTCCGCGGCCTCATCGAGCCCGGCGTAGCGAGCCCGGCGGGCGGCGGCCTCCGGGCCACCGTGGTGCTCCACGGTCACGCTCACGGCCTCGACGGGGTGCAGGCCGATCAGCTCGAGGGTCGAGCACAGCGCGCCGGCCCGCTGCGCGGAGCCCGGCTGCAGCCCGTGGTCGACGGTGACCGCGCCGGCCCGGACGCCGGCCCGGGGGGCCTCGAAGGCGGTCGCCGCCGCCAGCGCCATCGAGTCGGCGCCCCCGCTGCAGGCCACCAGCACGAGATCGCCGGCGGCCAGCTTCGCCAGCACCCGGCGTACGGCGAGGCGAACCGTCGCGATTGGCACCGGCGGGCCCATGGTGGGAAATCGTCAGCCGGGGGTCAGGACCCGTGGATGCGGCGCACCCAGGAAGCGGGCTGCCCGAGCTCGGACCGGGTGGGCAGGTTCTCGGGGCGCTCCCAGACGGCGTTGAACCGATCCATGCCGACCTCCTCGACGACACCGCGCACGAACCGCTCCCCGTCGCGATACTGCCGAAGCTTGGCGTCCACGCCCAGCAGGCGCCGGAGGACCTGCTCCAGCCGGGTCGCCTCCTTGCGTCGGCGTTGGAACCGCTCCCGGATGTGCGCCACCGACGGGATCACGGTCGGCCCCACGCCGTCCATGACGAAGTCGGCGTGGCCCTCCAGCAGCGACATCAGGACGGTGATCCGCTCCAGGATCTCCTTCTGCGCCGGGGTCTGCACGGCCTCGACCAGCGATCCGCCGCCGTCGTCGCGACCGCCCTTGACCGCCTCGTAGGTCGCCGCCACCGCCGAAGCGAGCCGGCGGGCGATCGCGGAAGGGTCGACTTCGGTCTCGCCGATGAACGCGTCGAGCTCACGGAGCACATGGCCGCGCAGCCACGGGACGGCACCGAACTGGACCCGGTGGGTCTCCTCGTGCAGGCACACCCAGAGGCGGAAGTCGCGGGGGTCAACGCCCATGTCCTGCTCGGCCGCAACGATGTTGGGGGCGACCAGCAGGAGCCGTCCGGGTCGCACGATCTGCCCGTCGGCGGGCGGTGCGCCTTCGACGTAGGGCGGAAAGAGTTCGTACTGCCCCAGCACCTTGGTGGCGAGGAACGCCAGCAGCGAGCCGGTCTGCACGCCGGTGATCCGGGAGCCGACGGCGTTGGCCATGGCGCTCGGGGCACCCTTGCGCTCCTGTAGCCGCCCGATCAGCGGCTCGAGCACGGTGCGGAAACCCGACGCGTTGGCGGCGATCCACCCGGGCCGGTCGATCACGATCACCGACGCGCCATCGGTGTGCGCCGTGAGACCGGTGAAGTCGCGAACGTGGCCCTGGGCCTGCTCCGCGAACCGGCGCAGGTCGGCCACGGCGACCCTCGCGTCCTCGCGGGACACGGTGGGGCCGGATCGGACCAGACGTGTGCCCGTGGACACGGCGAGGTCCCAGTCGACCATCGAGGAGTTCATCGCCTCACCGTACGTCGTTCGGGACCGCAACTCGTGCCGCCGCCGCGCGGGCGGGGGCGGCACGAGCGCGGCGGCGTCAGGTGAAGACGCTGACTCCGCCGGGACCGACGAGCAGCCCGACGATGATCAGGACGATGCCGAGCAGCACCTGACCGCGCACGAGCGTGACGATGCCCCAGATCACCAGGGCCACTGCCAACAACCACAGGATGAGTGCCATGTGTTTACCTCCTTCGGCCCTCATGGTTCCCCCGCCAAACGCGGCTCAATCCCACCGATGTCGCAGAAGTTCTCCGGACCCGATCTACCCGGCAGCGCCTACCCGTCACCGCCCACGAGAGCCGCCGCGACCCGGTCCATCGCGGCCCGGGCCGCGAGAGCGCGGGCCGCCGGCACGCCGTTGGCCAGCACGGCGAAGACAACGACGTGACCGTCTCCTCGGTCGGCGACACCCGCCAGGCTGGCCACGCCGGTGAGGGTGCCCGTCTTCGCTCGCACCAGCCCGACGCCTCGATCGGCGCCCGGGGGGGTGAACCGGCGTGCCAGCGTGCCGGAGAAGCCGGCCACCGGCAGACCGGTGAGCAGCGGTCGCAGCGCCGGGTGCCGGGCGTCGCCGGCCAGGGCGAGCAGCCGGCCCAGGGTCAGCGCCGTGATCGTCGAGCGGCGGGCGAGGCCGCTGCCGTCGAGCAGGTCCAGCCCGGCCACCGGCACGCCGGCCTCGGCGAGCAGGGCTCGGGTCGTGGCCCTCGCCCCGACGAAGCTCGCGGGCCGGGCCCGCTGGTGCGCCGCGAGCCGGGACAGCGCCTCTGCCAGGTCATTGTCACTGGTCGCCAGCATCGACTCCACCAGGGCCGCGACGGGCGGCGAATCGACTGCCGCGATCTCGGCGGCGCCGGCCGGTGCCTTCACTCGCACGATCGTGCGAGAGACTGAGAGACCTTGTATCGTAAGGAGTTTCGCCAGCCGACCACCGGCGGCGAGGGCGGGGTCCGGCTCACGTCGGGCCCGGGTGGGCCGCACCCGGCCCTCGTCCACGGCCAGCGCGTGCACCGGCGACACCACGCCGGAGGAGACGTAGGTGCGCTCCCAGTCCGGGGACACCGCCGGGCCGGCGAACAGGGAATCGTCCACCGACACCGTCACCGCGCTCACGCCCTGCCCGCGCAGCCGGGCGGCGGTCGCCGTGGCGAGATCGCGCAGGGACGCCCGCTGCGGGTAGCTGCCGGCGCGTGGCGGTCGCGAGGACAGGGTGACGTCGCCCGCTCCGACCAGCACGACGGCGCCCAGTGCGGCGCCCGCGACGGTACGGGTGCGCAGCCGGGCGTCCGGCCCGAGAGTGAGCAGCGCCGCCGCCGCCGTCGCGAGCTTGGCCACCGAGGCCGGCGTGCGCGGCAGCGTGGCATCGCGCTCGAGCAGCACCCGGCCGGTCGCGGTGTCCAGGACGAACGCACCAGGCCGCCGGCCGAGGTCGCGGCCCGCCAGCGCCTTTCCGACCGCCGGCGGGGCCCCCGTGCCCGGCGGGGCCCCCGTGCCCGGCGGCGCCGTCGCCCCCTGCGCACCGGTGCCGGCTGGGCTGTCTTCGGCCGGCAGGACGGCCGGGGCCGGGGGCGGTGCGGGCCTCGGCGTCGCCGAGGGTGTGGGGGCCGGCCGCGCCGCGACGCCCGGAAACCCGTCCGGCAGGCGTCCCACCCGGGCCAGCCCCACGACGACGGCAGACCCGGCCAGCAGCGCCAGGGCCAGGACCCAGATCAGCGGTCGCCCGCAGCGCGCCAGCCAGGGCCGCGTCCAGCGCTGCGCGCCTGGCACGGCACCTCGATTCGTCCGGTAGGTCGTCGTACGGGAGACTAGCCGCCAGACTCGCCGACCGACCGTTCCTGGAGGTGCCGTGGAGTTCGACGTCCTGATCGAGATCCCCAAGGGCCAGCGCAACAAGTACGAGGTCGACCACGCCAGCGGACGCATCCGACTGGACCGCATGCTCTTCACCTCGACGCGCTACCCGGCCGACTACGGGTTCATCGAGGGAACCCTCGGCGAGGACGGCGACCCGCTGGACGCGCTGGTCCTGCTGGAGGAGCCCACCTTTCCGGGTTGCCTGATCAAGGCTCGGGCGCTGGGCATGTTCCGGATGACCGACGAGGCCGGGGGTGACGACAAGGTGCTGTGCGTGCCGGCGACCGACCCGCGCTCGGAGCATCTGCGTGACATCCACCATGTGCCGGAGTTCGATCGGCTGGAGATCCAGCACTTTTTCGAGGTCTACAAGGACCTTGAGCCCGGGAAGTCGGTCGAGGGCGCGAGCTGGGCGGGCCGGGTCGAGGCCGAGGCCGAGGTCGTCAAGTCGGTCGAGCGGCTGCGCCGGGCCCAGGCCGAGGGGACCGCGACCCACAGCTAGCAGGCCGCTGCTCAGATCCAGCCCAGCTCGGTGAACTCCGGGAACCCGCGCTGCCATACCCCGAACACCACGAAGAGCACCATCGAGAAGGCGTACGCCGTGAGCAGCAGCCGTCCGAGTCCGGCACGGGTCCGCAGCCCCCAGAAGCCCAGACCCGCGGCCGCGGCCAGACCCAGGTAGGGAGTCTGGCCTTCGACGGCGTTGGTGAAGTTCGTGAGTCCCACCAGCAGCGCCAGCAGGTGCCCGCCGGGGCCGATCCTCCCCGTGGGGCGTCGGGTGGCCAGCGTCAGACCCAGGGCGAGCACGATCAGGTAGAACCCGGCGTACCAGAGGTAGTGCCCGACGTGCTCGTCCCACAGGTAGGCCGGCTGGGTGTGCCCGCGCAGCGTGTTGCCGACGCTGTTTGCGGCCAGGTGCACGCCGTGACCCTCGGTGTAGAGCACCGCAGCGAACCAGAACAACGTCCAGACCCTGCGGCCCGCACTGCCGGCGCGCAGGGCTCCTGCGGCTGCGCCGGTCACGACGAAGGGCGTCGCCAGGTCGATCCAGTCGGCCCACCGCGTCCGCGTGTCGCCGACCTCCCCGAGCCCGGCGAAGATCGTGCCGCCGTGATGCAGGACCACGTAGCCGAGGGCGAGCGCGACCAGCCAGCCGCCCACGCGGACCGCGTCGGGACGACCCATGGCCCGCCTCTCGGGAATCAGGACAGCGCCCTCTCGGGAGACAGGACAGCGCCGCAAGACAACACGCGTCGCCCGAGTGAGTCAAGGCAGGGCGACGACCTACGCTGACGGCCATGAGCCCGCCTCCGAGCCGGGAGGATGAGCCGGGAGCGACGGGCGGGGAGGGGTCCCTCCCCGCCCACGAGCGTCGGTGGCCGGCCAGCGTCACTGTCGCCGCGGTGCTGGCCGTGCAGTTGGCGCTGCCTGCACAGGTGAGCGCCGGCCCGCGCCTGCTGCTTCCTGGTCTGGAACTGGCTCTGCTCGTCCCGATCGTGGTCACCAACCCGGTGCGCCTCTCCCGTGACACCGTGCCGCTTCGCTGGCTGGCTCTCGGGCTGACCACACTGCTCGGCCTGGTGAACGCCGTGCACCTGCTGCGACTCGTCCAGGTCCTGACGACCGGTCACACGGCCAGCGGGCGGGTCCTCGTGCAGGCCGCGCTGCTGATCTGGGTGACCAATGTCGCGACCTGCGCCGTCGGCCTCCGGGAGGTCGACCGAGGCGGGCCCTTCGCGCGAGGAGCCGGCCATCCGCGGGTGGCCCGACGACCAGACCTGCTGTTCACCCAGATGACCGGGGTGCCGGGATGGGATCCCACGACGTGGCGGCCCTCGTTCGTCGACTACCTGTACACCGCGTTCACCAGCGCCACGGCGTTCAGCCCCACCGACACCCTGCCGCTGTCGGCGCGGGCCAAGCTGATCATGGCCGCCACCCAGATCGTGGCGCTGCTGACCGTGGCCGTCGTGGCCGCCCGCGCCGTGAACGTCTTGTGACTTCAGCCGGCGGCCCACGCAGCCGATGCCTGGGAGGTGACCGCCCTGCCGCTCGAGGACCACAGCCCCGGCTGGCGCTCGGCCGACTGGCCGCTGGTGGTTCACGTCCAGCCCATCGTCGCTCTGACCACGGGCACGGTGACCGGCTACGAGGCCCTCGCCCGGTTCCCGGGTTCCAGCGCGCCGGTCTACACGTTGTTCGAAAAGGCCTGGGCCGACGGCGTGGGACCCCAGCTCGAGGCGCGTGCGCTGACCCAGGCGCTCGCCCTGCCGGGCCGGCCGGCCACGGCGTACCTCGCGGTGAACGTCAGCCCTCGCGCCTTCGCGGAGGCCGCCGTCACGCGCGCCCTGGACATCGACCTGACCGGATTCGTCGTCGAGCTGACCGAGGCGCACTACGTGCCGACAGCCGAGCTCAAGCGCACCGCCGCGTGGCTGCGCGATCGTGGCGCCCGCCTCGCCATCGACGACGTGGGCACCGGCTACGCCGGCCTGGAACGCATCATCAGCCTGTCGCCGGACCTGATCAAGCTCGACCGTTCGCTGGTGATCCAGCTGCCCGACGACCAGGTCTGCCGGGCGATGGTCGAGAGCCTGGTGCGCTTCGCGGCCCGCTGCGGGGCCAAGGTCTGCGCCGAGGGCATCGAGACGACCGAGCAGCTTCAGGTCGTGGCCGAGCTGGACATCCCGCTGGGACAGGGCTTCATGTTCGGACGAGCCGCACCGACCTGGACGACGCCCTCGCGTCGATCGGTCGACATCGCGAGCGCCGTGCACCTGAAGGCCCTCAACGCGACGCCCCAGCAGAGCCTGTTCCTGGATGAGTACGTGCTGCTCGAGCGGCTGGCCGACCGGTTCAGCGAGGCCGACGAACTCGAGGACGTGCACTATGCCGTGTCGGGGCTGACCGGTCTGCTGCAGGCGGACCAGGTGCTGGTGTCGCTGCTGGACGAGAGCACCGATGAGCTCGTCTCGGTCAGCCACGAGGCGTGGTCGGTGGCCGGCGGCGCGCGTCGCCTGGCCGACTTCCCGCTCACCCGCTGGTCCCTCGACACGCGCCGCGCTGTCCAGGTGCTCGCCACCGACCCGAACGCGGAGCCGCACGAGGCGGCCTACATCCTCGAGCAGGGCTTCGCCAGCCTGCTGATGGTCCCGGTCACGACCAACGGGGCCACCGTGGGGATGCTCGCGTTCTTCCGGGTGAACGCCTCCCCCTGGAGCCTGCGCCACATCCGGCTGGCCCGGATTGGCGCGAGCCAGCTGGCCGCCACCCTGGACCGGCTGCAGCGCTGAACGCTCAGCTGCCGAACGCTCAGATCCAGTGGTTGCGCCGGAACCCCCGATAGAGAAAGACCGAGATCGTCAGCATCAGCGTCAATGCCATCGGGTAGCCCAGCGCCCAGCCGAGTTCGGGCATGTGGGTGAAGTTCATCCCGTAGACACCGGCGACCATGGTGTTCGCGGACAAGATGGCGACCCAGGCGGCGATCTTGCGCATGTCGTCGTTGTCGCGCATCTGAATCTGCGCCAGGTTGGCACTCAGCGCCCCGGTCAGCAGCTGGCCGAAAGTGTCAACGTCCTCGGCGGCTCGAAGCACGTGGTCGTGGACGTCGCGGAAGTATTCGATCGACCGTCGATCGAGCAGGGCCAGGTTGCCGTTGACCACCCGGTCCATGACGGCGACGAGCGGGCGGACGGCCCGGTGGAAGTCCATCACCTCACGCTTGAGCTTGTAGAGCCGCTCGGTGGGAGCGGCCCGGCCTCCGGAGAAGACCTGCAGCTCGATCTCGTCGATGTCGGTGCTGATCCCCTCGATCGCCAGGGCGTACTCGTCCACCACGTGGTCGGACAGGGCGTGCAGGACCGCGCTGGGGCCAGTGCGCAGCAGATCTGTGTTGGCTTCCAGGCGGCGGCGCACCTCGGTGAGCCCGCTGGCGTGACCGTGCCGGACGGACACCACGAATCTGGCTCCGATGAACAGCATCACCTCGCCCACGTCGACCACCTCGGTGGGGTCGATGTAGCGCACCGTCTTGAGCACCACGAACAGCACGTCGTCGTAGAGCTCGATCTTGGGTCGCTGGTGGGCGTGGACCGCGTCCTCCACAGCGAGCGGAGGCAGGTCAAACTCCGCCGCGACCGCCGCAAGCTCCTCGGCCGACGGGGCGTGCAGGCCGATCCAGACGAACCCGTCGGCCGTGTCCAAGGCGCTCCCGAAGGCCGTGCCCAGAGGCAGCTGACCCCCCCTGCGGTATCCGTCCGCGTAGAGCCCGCAGTCGACGATGGACGAGTTCGCGGTGCCCGCGGACCCGGACAGCTGAGTATCCCCGCGCACGGGCGCGGCACCGCGACGCCGGGTCAGCGCCCGGACCGGCAAGGCAGCCTTGCGGGTGCGGAACCGGCCTCCGTCAGCGTCGGTCTCCGAGCGGTGACTCATGCGATCTCCCAACGCCGACGACACCTTTCCCACAGCATGGTTCCCCATCCTGGGGGGCACAGCCTCCGTCGTACGGGCCGCTGACGCATTCTGGTCACCGAGCAGGCCACTGAGATGCACCTCAGCTGAGATGTACGTCATAGGACCACACCCGAACGGGCCATATCGCCACCCCCCAATTTGGGTACATTTTACGCCTGATTTACCCAATTTATGATGATCTGGCGCCACGGAATCCTCCCGAACCCGAACCTCAGACCGCTCCGGCATGACCCGGTGCCCCGCCGCGTCTCATCCGAAGTGGGGATGGGCTTGCAGGGGAATCCCAGGCAGGATGCTTATTGGGGAAAAGGGGGGTTACGGCATGTCGGCGTCGATTGCCATGTTCGGGTCACTGAACGTGCACGTGGGGGAGCGCACCCTGGGTCCCAAGGACTTCATGGGGCGCAAGCCCAAGCAGCTGCTCGAGATCCTGGTCCTGCACGAAGGCCGACCGGTGCCCAAGGACCAGCTCGCCGAGAAGTTGTGGGGCGACGGGCTTCCCGTCAACTTCTCCGCGTCTCTGGAACACTACGTGTCACTGCTGCGCAAACGGCTGGCCCCGGGCGGGCGACCCAACGCGTCGCTGATCCGCACGGTGCACGGCGGCTACCGCTTCGAGCCCTCCGAGGCCGAGGTGGACACGTTCGCGTTCGACCGCGTCTATGACCGGCATGTGGCCGGTGTCGCCACCCGCGACGAGCTCGACCAGGCGGTGAGCCTGGTCCGCGGCGAGCTGCTCGAGGACGAGCCCTACGCCGACTGGGCCGCGAGCGCGCGGGCGCACTACTCGCAGCGCCACGTGGAGATCCTTGGCGCCGCCGCTCTGGCCGCCCTGGCCGAGGGCGACGGCGTGCGCGGCGCGGAACTCGCCGCGGCAGCCGTGACCCGCGACGCCTACGCAGAGTCGGCGCACCGCCTGCTCATGCTCGCCCACTACCAGCTGGGTCGTCAGGGCGACGCGCTCGCGGACTTCGATCGCTGCCGTCGCAATCTGTGCGACGAGCTGGGTGTGGACCCGCTGCCGCTGACCACCAGGTTGCATGCCGCGATCCTGAGCCAGGCTCCGGCCGCCGAGCTGCTTGAGGAATACGCCGGGGCCCCCCGCGCTCAGGTTCGTGCGGGTTCGGTCGCCACCCAGATCCCCCCGCAGCGATCGACGCCCGACGCCCGGGTGCCCTTCGTCGGCCGCAGCGCCGATCTGGCCCGCCTGCACGCCGAGGTGGTCAAGGCATCCGGTCGGCGGATGCCTGTGGTGCTGATCGACGGGCAGCTGGGTGCGGGCAAGACCCGCATGCTCGAAGAGCTCGGCGCCACGATTCGGGACCGCAAGGTCGTGTCACTGACCGCCACGGTCGCGGAGCACGCCATCGCCGGATCGTCGATCGCCCACCTGCTGACCGCCTTGTGCGACCGTGACGCGAGGCTGATCGGCACGCTCGAGACGCTGTCCACCACGTGGGACGACAACCCGGGCCGGCGCGCCGCGGTGGCCGGCCAGATCGCCGCCCTCATCGGTGACCAGGATCCGTTCGTCGTGCTCTACGACAACGCCGAGCTCATCGACCCGGTGAGTGCTCAGCTGTTCGCCTGCCTGTCGCTGGCATTGCCCGCGTCGGCCGGCGCGCTCGTGTTCGCCTGCCGATCGGGACACCTCAACGGCGACCACGCCCTGACTCACCTGCCCGACCTGACCCGGCTACACCTCGGCCCGCTGTGCGCTGAGACGCTGGACAGTTTCGGCATCGAGGGGTTGCATGCGCGGACCGGAGGCCTGCCCCTGTTCGTGGCCGGCGAGCTGGCCCTGACCGGCTCGGGACCGGGCACCGGTTCCGACGACGCGCTGGAGCGGTTCCGACGGCTCGGCGACCGTCGCTACCGCATGCTGGTCGTGGCGGCGGTCTTCCTTGGTTCGATCATGCCAGAGCCGCTGGCACGCATGCTGGGCAGCGACCCGGTGAGCGTGGTCGATGACCTCGAGTGGCTCTGCGGCCTGCAATTGCTGCAGGTGGACGGTGACGGGTTCGTCTTCAGCAACGACGCCGTCCGGGACCTGCTGCGCGGCACCGTGTCCCCAGCCCGCCGGCGGTTACTGTTGAGCAACACCCGCGCAGGGGACGAACGCGGGGAACGTCGCCACGTCAACCGGTTGATGGCTGCCAGCCAGAACCGGCGCTCTGGCCGGCCAGATCGGCGGGCCGACGACCGGCGGATCCCGGTGCTCCAGCCCATACCCCACCTGCCGGAGTTGGCCAAGTTCGCGGAGATGGCCGAGCTCGCCGAGCTCGCCGAACTGACCGAGGAAGTCAGGGCCAGCGCGACCGCCGGGTAGGCCAGCGGCGGCAACGGTCCCCCGATGGTGACCGAAAGGTTCTCAACAGGCACTATCGACAGCATGGACGCTAGTTCCGTCAATCGGGAGGAAGCCGACATCTCCGTCGCTACACAACCGCCACCGGGTCGAACCGGGCACTCCCCCCGGGTCACGTCGTCTGGCGAGCCCGTCGTTTCCCCGAGCTATCGGCGCCTTTCCGTGGGCCGCGAACTCGGTCGCTTCGCCGTGGCCGGGGTCGCCGCCCTCGTGCTGCTCGGCGGCACGGGGATCTTCGCCTTGCACCGAGTGGCCGTCCGGGACGCCATCGACCAGGCGCGGGAGATCTCCGTGGCCGAGACGCGTTTCGTCGCCGAGCCCGCGGTCACCGATGCCCTCGTCGCGGGCGACCCCGCGGCCCTGGCAGCCTTCGACCGGCTCGTCCGCCGACAGCTGCTCAAGGACCGCGTCGTGCGGATCAAGCTGTGGACGCCGGACGGTCGGGTCGTCTACTCCGACGACACCCGCCTGATCGGGCAGCGGTTCGCCCTCGCCGCCGACGATCGAGAGGTGTTGCGGACCGGGCGCCCCTCCGCGGACCTGTCCAACCTCAGCTCGGCCGAGAACACGTTCGAGCGCCCTGCCGGGCGGCTGCTGCAGGTCTACACCCGCGCGCAGACGCCGAGCGGGCAGAAGCTGCTGTTCGAGTCCTACCTTCGCCTGGACTCGGTTCTCGCCCAGAGCAGCTCACTGGTGTGGTCGATGATCCCGGCGCTCCTGCTGGCGCTGCTCGCCCTTCAGGCGCTGCAGCTGCCGCTGGCCCTGCGGCTCGTACGCCGGGTGCAGCACGGCCAGCGCGAGCGACACGCGCTGCAACGGCGTGCCCTGGAGGCCTCCGACCACGAGCGTCGCCGCATCGCGCGCGACATGCACGACGGGCTGGTGCAGTCGCTGGTCGGGCTGTCCTACTCCTTGGCCGGAGCCGCGGAACGGATGCGCAACAAGGGCGAGAACGACACCGCCGACCAGTTGGACGCGGCCGCGACGACCACCCGGTCGGGCGTCGGCGACCTGCGCACGCTGATCCATGACATCTATCCCCCCTCACTCGAGCAGCTCGGACTGCGGGCCGCGCTCGTCGAGCTCCTCTCGACGGCCGAGCGCACCGGCCTCAAGACGTCGCTCGACATGTCCGCGGACCCCCTGGTCCCGGCCGAGGTGACCGCCGCTCTCTACCGGGCCGCCCAGGAGGCAGTCCGAAATGTGGTGGCACACTCCGGCGCAACCGCGGTTCGGGTCGAGGTCGTGCAGACCAGCCGACTCGTCGGGGTCGTCGTGACCGACAACGGTGTTGGCCCGCTGGACCCCGACCCGACCCGCCCCCATTTCGGCCTGCGGATGCTTGAGGACCTGGCCGCCGAGGTCGGCGGCCAGCTCGAGCTCGTCGCCGGCCCAGAGGGCGGAACGTGTTTCCGCTTCGAGCTTCCCACACCATGATCCGGCTGCTGGTGGTCGACGACCACGAGGTCGTGCGCGCTGGGCTGGTCCAGATGATGGAGCCGACCACTGACATCCTCGTTGTCGGCGAGGCTGGCGACGGCGCAGAGGCCCTGTCCGTCGTCGCCGCGCTGCCTCCGGACGGGCGCCCCGACGTCGCCCTGATGGACGTGTCGATGCCGGGCATGGACGGCATGGCCGCGACCAAGGCGCTGCTGGCCCGATATCCGAAGCTGCGGGTGATCGGGTTGACGTCGTTCGACGACCAGGCACGGGTGCTGGCCATGCTCGACGCCGGCGCCATCGGCTATCTCGTCAAGGACGCCAAGCCCCAGGAGATCCTCGAGGCCATCCGCGCCGCGTCCCGCGGCGAGGCGCCGCTGTCGCTGGCCGCCTCGACGGCTCTCGTGCGCGCGCGAGCCACTCGCACCAGCGAGGCGACCCTGACGACTCGCGAACAGGACGTGCTCACTCGGCTGGCCCGGGGGCTCACCAACCAGGCCATCGCCACCGAGCTGCACATCAGCGAGGCCACAGTCAAGGCCCACCTCACCCAGATCTACCAGTCCTTGGGGGTCAGCGATCGGACTGCGGCCGTCATCAAGGCCATGAAGATCGGTCTGGTCGCGCCGCCGAGCTGAGCGCGCCCCGGCTGGGGC
Source organism: Actinomycetes bacterium (assembly GCA_038223055.1). Classification (GTDB taxonomy): domain Bacteria; phylum Actinomycetota; class Actinomycetes; order JACCUZ01; family JACCUZ01; genus JBBRHF01. The sequence goes on from JBBRHF010000011.1 coordinate 43,235, forward strand.
TGAGCGCGCCTGGGCTGGGACCGGAGCCCCCGCCGCCAGGGGGGAGGGCGGCGGGGGCGTCTCGGGGTCTCGGCGACCCGGTCACCGGGCCGCGCGCGAGGGGCTCTTATCGGGCACGTCGCGCGTCCCCGATGAGCCGTACTCTGCCCCGCCGGCCTGTGGCCGCGCTGATGACCCAGCAGTCGTAGTCCGCTCGTCGGGCCGACGAGGCGCCGTGGGTAGGGTGCCGCCCATGCCCACATCCCGGCGCCGACCTCCGACCATGGCCATCACCGGAGCCACCGGCAATCTGGGCGGGCGGGTCGCCCGCGGGCTCGCCGGGACCGGAGCGGCGCTCCGGCTCGTCGTACGAGACCCTCGCCGTGCCCCTGACCTGGGGAGCGTCGAGATCGCCACGGCGGCCTACGGCGACATCGCGGCGGCGCGACGTGCCCTCGAGGGCATCGCGACCCTGTTCATGGTCTCCG
>JBBRHF010000012.1:0-41650 GCA_038223055.1 Actinomycetes bacterium
CCCGAACCCCACCCACCCGGACACAACCGGCCCCCACCACCACCACAACGCCAGTAGAAACCGACGAGGCGCGCCGGACTGTCGCAAACTGACGCCCTTGCGCGCCGGATCATCTTGCGCGCCTTGCACGCCGGAAAGTCAGGCACGGCCGGTGTGGCGCGACGAACGGCCGGAGGCGGGCGGGGCGGGCGAGCGGCGACAGGCGGGGCTTGGTTGCGGCTCTAGGCGTGGTCGCCGTTGGTGGAGGCCGCCTGGACCAGCTCGACCAGCACTCCGCCGGCATCCTTGGGGTGGACGAAGTTGATCAATGAATCGGCGGTGCCACGCTTGGCGTTCTCGAACAGCAGTCGCACGCCTCGCTCGCGCAGGGTGGCACTGACTTCTTCGACGTCATCGACCCCGTAGGCGACCTGCTGGATGCCCTCGCCGCTTCGTTCCAGGAACTTGCCGATCGCGGAGTCGGGGCGCAGGGGGGCGAGCAATTGGATGCAGGCGCCTGAGTCGCCGACAGCGAGCATCGCCTCGCGCACGCCCTGATCCTCGTTGACTTCCTCGTGCACGACATGCAGGTCGAACGTCTTGGCGTAGAAGGCGATGGCGGCGTCGAGGTCGCGGACTGCCAGACCGACGTGGTCGATACGTGTGAGCATGCGGCTATCGTGACACAACCACGAGTGGAGGAGGACCACGCCATGTCCAGCACGGCCCGCTCAGTCATCGTTGCCGGGGCGCGTACGCCGATGGGTCGGCTGCTCGGCTCGCTCAAATCCTTCTCCGGTGCGGATCTCGGCGGCTTCGCCATCAAGGGCGCCCTCGCCCGTGCGGGGGTCGCCCCCGATCAGGTCGACTACGTCATCATGGGACACGTCCTGCAGGCGGGCGCCGGGCAGATCACCGCCCGCCAGGCTGCGGTCAACGGCGGCATTCCGATGACCGTCCCCGCCATCACGATCAACAAGGTCTGCCTCTCGGGGCTCGACGCCATCGCGCTGGCCGACCAGCTGATCCGGGCCGGCGAGTTCGAGATCGTGGTCGCTGGCGGCATGGAGTCGATGACCAACGCACCGCACCTGCTGCCCAAGAGTCGTGAAGGCTACAAGTTCGGCACGGTGCACGTGCTCGACTCGATGTCCCATGATGGGTTGTTCTGCGCCTTCGACCAGTGCGCGATGGGTGAGTCCACCGAGCGCCACAACGCCGCGTTCGGCATCACCCGCGAGGAGCAGGACGCCTTTTCGGCCCGGTCGCACCAGCGCGCCTCGGTGGCCCAGAAGAACGGCGTCTTCGACCAGGAGATCGTGCCCGTCGAGTTGCGCCAGCGCCGGGGTGACCCGATTGTGGTCACCACCGACGAGGGTGTGCGACCCGACGCGACAGCCGAGACGCTCAGCCAGTTGCGACCCGCATTCGCGGCCGACGGCACCATCACCGCGGGGTCGGCCTCGCAGATCTCTGACGGTGCCGCAGCAGTGGTCGTCATGAGCAAGGACAAGGCCGAACAGCTCGGCCTTGAGTGGCTGGCCGAGATCGGCGCTCATGGCGTCGTGGCCGGCCCCGACGCCAGCCTGCACTCCCAGCCCGCTAGCGCGATCAAAACAGCCCTCGCCAAGGACGGAATCGGCGTCGGGGACCTCGATCTCGTCGAGATCAACGAGGCCTTCGCGGCTGTGGGCATCCAGGCCATGCGCGAACTCGGTCTGGACGCTGACACCGTCAATGTCAACGGTGGCGCCATCGCCATGGGCCACCCGATCGGCATGAGCGGCGCCCGCATCGTGCTGCACCTGGCCCTCGAGCTCAAGCGCCGCGGTGGCGGCACCGGCGCCGCAGGATTGTGTGGCGGCGGAGGCCAGGGTGACGCCCTTATCGTGCGCGTCCCCTCGGTCTGAGGGCCGCAATGGCCGTACAAGCTGGTCCCGGGGTCGACGAACTGGTCTCGCGCGCTCGGGAAGGCGACCCGCGCTCCGTGGCGCGTCTCATCTCACTCGTGGAGGACGCTTCACCGTTGCTGCGCGAGGCCATGGCCGCGCTGCTGCCCTATGGCGGCAACGCCTCCGTGATAGGGCTGACGGGCTCGCCGGGTGTCGGCAAGTCGACGTCCACGAACGCGTTGATCGCGGCGTTCCGCGCCCAGGGTCGCCGGGTTGGTGTGCTCGCCGTCGACCCGTCCTCCCCCTTCTCCGGCGGGGCCCTCCTGGGCGACCGGGTGCGGATGCAGGACCACGCCACCGACGGCGGGGTCTACATCCGCTCGATGGCCAGCCGTGGGCACCTCGGCGGCCTCTCGTGGTCCACTCCGCAGGCGTTGCGGGTCCTCGATGCGGCCGGTTGCGACATCGTGATGGTCGAGACCGTCGGCGTCGGGCAGTCCGAGGTGGAGGTTGCCGGCATGGCGGACACAACCGTAGTCCTGCTGGCACCCGGCATGGGCGATGCGATCCAGGCGGCCAAGGCCGGCATCCTCGAGGTTGGCGACGTCTACATCGTTAACAAGGCCGACCGCGAGGGCGCAGACTCGACGGTGCGCGAACTGCGTCACATGCTGACCCTGGGCGAGCGCCGGGAACCCGGTGACTGGCGGCCCCCGATCGTGAAGACCGTGGCCTCGCGGGGCGAGGGGCTCGACGACGTACTCGAGGCTTTGGACAAGCATCGGACTTGGCTGGAGGACAGCGGTGAGCTGGCTCGCCGCCAGCACCGGCGGGCGGTGGACGAGGTCGAGGCCATCGCGCTCACGGCACTGCGACAGCAGATGGGCGACCTGCGGTCGGGGCGCGCCCTGGACGACATGGCAGAGAAGGTCGCCCGCCGCGAGCTCGATCCCTATGCCGCCGCGGACCTGCTCATCGAGGGGCTCACGGCGACCTGACGACGTCAAGCCGATGATGAGGTGTCGGGGAGCACGAGATCGGGGAGCAACGAGATGTCGACTCGCACGAGTTGTCGGGTAGCACGAGTTGTCAGCTAGCACGAGATGTCAGGTGACACAGGAGGTCATCGTGGTCGAAAGCGATATCGAGGCAGGCCGGGACCGGTGGCAGCGCCGCTACGACGCGTCTCGCCAGCGCACCGCCGACTTCACCACGCTGTCCGGGGTCGAGGTGGATCCGGTCTACGGCCCGCGACCGGGTGACACCGTCGACGGTTTCGAGCGCATCGGCTGGCCGGGGGAGTTTCCCTTCACCCGCGGCCTGCACGCGACGGGCTTCCGCGGTCGCACCTGGACCATCCGCCAGTTCGCGGGCTTTGGCAACGCAGCCCAGACCAACGAGCGATACCAGATGATCCTGCGCTCGGGAGGTGGTGGCCTGTCGGTGGCCTTCGACATGCCAACGCTGATGGGCCGCGACTCCGATGACCCGATGGCGCTTGGCGAGGTCGGCCACTGCGGAGTCGCCATCGACTCTGCCGCCGACATGGAGGTCCTCTTTCGCGACATCCCCCTCGGCGACGTCACCACGTCGATGACGATCAGCGGCCCGGCCGTGCCGGTGTTCTGCATGTACCTCGTCGCGGCCGAGCGGCAGGGCATAGACATCCGCAGCCTGAACGGCACCCTGCAGACCGACATCTTCAAGGAGTACATCGCGCAGAAGGAGTGGCTCTTTCCGCCCGAGCCGCACCTGCGCCTGATCGGCGACCTGATGGAGTTCTGCGTCGAGAACATCCCGGCGTACAAGCCGGTGTCGGTCTCGGGCTACCACATCCGCGAAGCCGGATCGACGGCTGCGCAGGAGTTGGCGTTCACCCTCGCCGATGGATTCGGCTACGTGGAGCTCGGGTTGTCTCGCGGCATGGACGTCGACGAGTTCGCTCCTGGCTTGTCGTTTTTCTTCGACTCCCACCTTGATTTCTTCGAGGAGATTGCCAAGTTCCGCGCCGCCCGCCGGATCTGGGCCCGCTGGCTGCGCGACGTCTACGGCGCCAAGACCGACAAGGCGCAATGGCTGCGGTTCCACACCCAGACCGCTGGTGTGTCGCTCACCGCGCAACAGCCGGACAACAACATCGTCCGTACGGCGGTGGAGGCGCTGGCCGCCGTACTCGGAGGGACGAACTCCTTGCACACAAACGCACTTGACGAAGTTCTCGCACTACCGTCCGAGAAGGCCGCGCAGATCGCGCTGCGCACCCAGCAGGTGATCATGGAGGAGACCGGCGTGACAAACGTCGCCGACCCCCTCGGCGGCTCCTGGTACGTCGAAGCGCTGACCGACCGGATCGAGGCCGAGGCCGAGGCGATCTTCACCCACATCCGGGAGATGGGCAGCGACGGCTCGATCACGTCGGGCCTGCTGCGCGGCATCGAGGACGGCTGGTTCATGTCCCAGATTGCCGAGGCCGCCTTTGTCTACCAGATCGCGCTGGAGAAGGGCGAGAAGAAGATAGTCGGGGTCAACTGCCACACGAACACCGTCGAGGAGCCATTGGAGATCCTGCGGGTCAGCCACGAGGTCGAGCGCGAGCAGAACCGGGTGCTCGGCGAGCGCCGCAAGGACCGCGACACGCCGGCGATCGACGCGGCCCTTGCGCGCATGATCGAGGCGGCGCGCAGCGCCGAGAACATCGTTCCAGCGATGCTCGACGCGGTGCGGGCCGAGGTCACCCTCGGCGAGATCTGCGACGCCTTGCGCGCCGAGTGGGGGAACTACCGCGAGCCGGCCCGCTTCTAGCGCGAGTTGCGAGAGAGGCGAGAGGGGCGCGAGATGGCGAGAGGGGCGCGAGATGCGCGGCCTCGTGCTTCTCAGGAGCACCGTCCGGGGCTTGACCTGCGTTTCCTCTTCGATCACCGTGGGTGAGTGCTCTCGTAGCCGATGGGAACGCGCGCAGCGGGCCTCCGTCTAGCCCCGTGCCTAGCGGTGGCGACCCGTGAGGCAGCCGAGCGCCGAGAACGGCCGCCCTCCTCCACGCCGGGCATGCTGGGGCGGGCAGGAGGAGCGCGCGTGGTGCGGCATGAGGGGTTCCTCGGGTTGGCTGCGTCTCCCTGTACGTCGGCGCGGGGCCACCGCGCACTGTTGAGCCGAACGGGTCGGCCGTCCGCGGACCGGCCCGGTTGGTTGGTCGCCGTGGGTTGGGAGAGAATCACTGCATGAGCCAGCCCACCATCAATCCATACGGCGCCGTCGACCTCTCGTCCCTAGCCCGACCGGCGACCGCAACCCCGGCAGCCGGGGCCGGCGGCAGAGCACCCGCCGCGGGGCCGGGCCGGACATCGGGTGGGACTGGTGCGCCGGGTGGGACTGGTGCGCCGGGTGGGACTGGTGGGTTTGGTGGCGGCTTCGTGGTCGACGTTTCGGAGGCCGACTTCCAGGGCGTCGTCGACCAGTCGATGACGGTGCCGGTGGTGGTGGACTTCTGGGCTGACTGGTGCGGCCCCTGCAAGGCGCTGAGCCCGATCCTGGAGCGCCTCGCCGCCGCCGCGGGAGGCCGCTGGCTGCTGGCCAAGGTGGACCTGGACGCCAACCCGCGGCTCGGTCAGGCCTTTCAGGTGCAGAGCATCCCGGCGGTGTTCGCGGTCATCAAGGGCCAGCCGGTGCCGCTGTTCCAGGGTGCGCTGCCCGAGGCCGAGGTGGCGCGCTACCTCGACGAGCTGCTCAAGGTCGCCGCGGCCAATGGCATCTCGGGTCGTCTCGCGGGTTCCGCCGCGGCTGCGGTCGAGGAGCCCGAGCCGGTCCTCGACCCCCGGCATGACGCTGCCTACGACGCGATCGAGCGTGGCGACTACGACGCGGCGGTCGAGGCCTACCAGTCGCTGCTCGCGGAGGCGCCGGCCGACGCCGAGGCCAAGGCTGGGCTCGCGCAGGTCGAGCTGCTGCGCCGGACCCACGATCTGGACCCCGTCGCCGTGCGGGCCGCCGCCGACGCGGCACTCGACGACGTCGCGGCCCAGGCCGCGGCTGCCGACCTCGAGCTGCTCGGCGGACAGATCGAGGACGCGTTCGGCCGCCTCGTCGAGCTGGTCCGGCGCACCTCGGGCGACGAGCGCAACGCAGCCCGCCAGCACTTGATCGGCCTGTTCGAGCTGGTGGGAGCACAGGACGACCGGGTCGGCAAGGCCCGGATCGCCCTGGCCAACGCGTTGTTCTGACGCACGCGCGGTCTGCGTCCCTGTGCGATCCGCGACGGCCGTAACGTCCGAACAAGCGGGGGCGATGCCGCACGCTTGTTCGGACGTTAGCGATCTGGGGGCGACGTTAGCGATCTGGGGGCGGGGGACTGGCGTCGCGACGCAGCCAGACGGTGCCCAAGGGCGGCACCCGCAACGTCACTGAGGCCGGGCGTCCGTGCCACTCATCGGTTGTGGCCTCGACCCCACCCAGGTTGCCGACCCCGCTGCCGCAGTAGACCTCGGCGTCGGAGTTGAGGACCTCGGCCCAGCGGCCGGCGACCGGCAGGCCGACGCGGTAGCCCTCGTGCGGCAGGGCCGAGAAGTTGGCGATGCAGGCGAGGGTCGAGCCGTCGGTGCCGTGCCGCAGGAACGAAAAAACGTTGTTGCCGGCGTCGTTGGCGTCGATCCACTTGAAGCCGGCCGGGTCGGCGTCCCGGGTCCACAGCGCAGGGCTCTCGACGTAGACGCGGTTGAGCTCACGCACGAGCGTCTGCACGCCCCGGTGGTCGGGGTTGTCGTTGAGCCACCAGTCCAGCGAACGCGACTCGGCCCACTCGGACTCCTGACCGAACTCCGAGCCCATGAACAGCAACTGCTTGCCGGGGTGCGCCCACATGAAGGCGAGATAGGCCCGCAGGTTGGCCAGCTGCTGCCACCGGTCGCCCGGCATCTTGCGCAGCAGCGAGCCCTTTCCGTGGACCACCTCGTCGTGCGAGATCGGCAGCACGAAGTTCTCGGTGTAGGCGTACATCATCGAGAACGTCATCTGGTGGTGGTGGTACTGCCGGTAGACCGGCTCGCGGGCCATATAGGCCAGCGAGTCGTGCATCCAGCCCATGTTCCACTTGAAGCCGAAGCCCAGTCCGCCCAGGTGGGTGGGCCGGGTGACTCCCGGCCAGGCCGTGGACTCCTCCGCGATCGTCATGATCCCCGGCACCCGCTTGTACGACGTGGCGTTGAACTCCTGCAGGAACGCGACGGCCTCCAGGTTCTCCCGGCCTCCGTAGCGGTTGGGCTCCCACTCGCCCTCCTTGCGCGAGTAGTCGAGGTAGAGCATCGAGGCGACGGCGTCCACGCGCAGGCCGTCGACGTGATAGTCCTCGAGCCAGTAGATGGCGTTGGCGACCAGGAAGTTGCGCACCTCGGTGCGCCCGAAGTTGAACACCAGGGTGCCCCAGTCGGGCTGCTCGCCCCTGCGCGGGTCGGGATGCTCGTAGAGAGCGGTCCCGTCGAACCGGGCCAGCGCCCAGGCGTCCTTGGGGAAGTGCCCGGGCACCCAGTCGATGATCACGCCGATGCCGGCCTGGTGCAGCTTGTCGATGAGGTAGCGCAGGTCGTCGGGGGAGCCGTAGCGCGCCGACGGCGCGAAGTACGACGTCACCTGGTAACCCCAGGAGCCGCCGAACGGGTGCTCGGCCACCGGCATGAACTCCACGTGGGTGAAACCCAGATAGCTGACGTGGCCGACCAGCTGCTCGGCGAGCTCGCGGTAACTCAGTCCCTGGCGCCACGACCCGAGGTGGACCTCGTAGGTGCTCATAGGGCCGGCGATCGGTGACTGGGTCGCCCGGCGGGTCATCCAGTCGTCGTCGCCCCACTGGTACGTCGAGGTGTGCACCACCGACGCCGTCGAGGGCGGGATCTCGGTCGCGAAAGCCATCGGGTCGGCCTTCTGGCGCCACACGCCGTCCTTGCCGAGAACCTCGTACTTGTAGCGGGTGCTGTCCCCGATCCCCGGGACGAACAGCTCCCACACGCCGCTGGAGCCCAGCCCCCGCATCGGGTGCGCCCGGCCGTCCCAGTAGTTGAACTCGCCCATCAGGCGCACGCCCTGGGCGCTGGGCGCCCAGACCGCGAAGGACGTGCCGGTCACGGTGCCCGCGAGGCCGTCGTAGGTGTGTGCGTGCGCGCCGAGCACCTTCCACAGCTGCTCGTGGCGGCCCTCGCCGATCAGGTGCAGGTCGATCTCGCCGAGGGTCGGCAGGAACCGGTAGGGGTCATCGGTGACGCGGCCCGGGCCGTCGTAGGCCACTTCCAGCCGGTAGTCGGGGACAGCGGAGCCCGGGACGGCGCCCGCCCACACGCCGTAGGCGATGTGCTTGAGCTCGTGGCGCTCCGGACCTACCAGCACGGCGACCGAGGTGGCCCACGGGCGCAGCGACCGGATGGTGACCCCGTCGGTGCCCGGGTGCGGGCCGAGCACCGAGTGCGGGTCATGGTGAGTGCCGGACACGAGCCGGTGCAGCTCGTCCTGGCTGACCGGCGCGGGCACTGGGGCCGTTGGTGGGGTCGCTGCTGGCGGGGTCGCTGCCGGCGGGGTCGCTGCTGGCGGGGTCGCTGCTGGCGGGGTGGGCGCTGGCGGGGTGGGCGCTGGCGGGGTGGCTGCTGGCGGGGTGGCTGCTGGTGGGGTCGCCTGCTGAGGCGGTGGCTTGGGGCGGCGCGGCGTGGTCATCTGAGGTCCCCTCGGAGCGGACAGCGGTGGGCGCGGGACATGGTCACGGGGTGGTCGCCGCGAGGCGGGCGATCGCGGACATCGGGATGGCCAGCCAGCCGGGTCGGTTGCGCGCCTCGTAGACCACCTCGTAGACGGCCTTGTCGGTCTCGAAGGCGCGCAGCAGGACCGCCGAGTCCCGGGGGTCACGACCCGTGACATCGGCATAGCCCTTGCAGAAGGCGTTGCGATTGCGGTCGGCCCACTCCGTGGCGCGGTACTCGCGCTGCGCCGCGTGCGGGTGCTCGGCCAGCAGGTGTCGGGCGGCGTAGTCGAAGGAGCGCAGCATTCCGGCAACATCCTTGAGCGTCGAGTCGAGGGCTCGACGGTCCTTCAGCGGCCGGGCCGGCTCGCCCTCGAAGTCGAGCAGCCGCCACCCCTCGAGGGTGCGCATCACCTGGCCCAGGTGGAAGTCGCCGTGGATGCGCTGCACGGCGACCGGCTCCTCGACCCGACCCAGGTCGGCGAACGCGGCGTCCAGCGCCGTCGCATGGGGCGCCAGGGCGTCGATCTCCGCGGTGGCCCGGGCCAGCCTCTCGCGCATGCCCTGCGCGAGCGTGGCCAGCTCCGCCGGTCCGAGTACGCCGGTGGGCAGCACTCTTGCCAGCGATTGGTGCACCTCGGCCGTGGCCACGCCCAGCCGGAACGCCTCGCTGGCGAAGTCGCCGCCGACCTCGTCGGCGTGCAGGTCGGCCTCTGCGTAGAGGTCGCGGACGCTGGTCTTGGCCATCTCCCAGCCCTCGGTGGCGTTGTGCAGGAAGACCTGGGCCATCGCCAGGCTGACTGCCGCGGCAGGAGCGGCGGGAGCGGCGGGAGCGGAGCCGTCATCGTCCGTCCAGCGGCCCTCGAGCCATCCCAGCGGCGGCGCGATGTGGGTGCTGCCGGCCGCCGCGAGAGCCGCGTGTACCTCGATGTCGGGGTTGATCCCCGGGGAGATCTTGCGGAACACCTTGAGGACGATCGAGTCGCCGAAGATGACCGAGGTATTGCTCTGCTCGGCGCCGATGACGATCGAGGCGCCCCCGGGCGGGGGCTCGGTGACGCTGGGGTCGCGGTGGAAGGCCCAGCCGTCGCCGCTGTCCTCGGCGACGATGCCCGCGAGCCACAACCCGGTGACCTCCTTATCGTGCAGCGCGTCGTAGAGGAACAGTCGCCTGCCATCCCGGTCGTCTTCCGCGATGAGGGCGTGGTTGAGCGTCTCGACCGGCTCGTAGCGCTCGACGATGGGCAACTGGTAGGTCTCGATGTCACCGCCGCTGTAGGACACGGTCACCAGCACGATGCGCACCGCCGGGAATTCGTGGCGCAGCCACCCCAGGGTGCGGGTGCCTTGCACGTGCCACGTGCGGCCCTTCCCGGCGAACCAGCGGGACCGGCCGAGGAACCGCTCGAGAGAGGCCACCTGATCGGACGTGGCCCCGTGTCCGGTCATCGGGGTCCCCCTTCCGGGGGAGACAGCCGGAACCAGTAGAAGCCGTAGCCGGCCAACGTCAGCAGGTAGGGCAGCTCGCCGATCAGGGGGAACGCGACGGTGCCCAGCAGCTCCACCGGCCGAAAGCGCTCCCACCGGCGCAGGTGCAACTCGACGGGCTGCGGGAACCGGGACAGGTTGTTGACGCACAGGACGATGTCGTCGCCGAACTCGCGCACGAACGACAGGACGCTGGGGTTGGAGCCACCGAGATCGGTCCACGTCCCCATGCCGAACGCCGGGTTCTGCTTGCGGACCTCGATCATGCGCCGCACCCAGTGCAGCAGCGACGCGGAGTTGGCCAGCTGGGACTCCACGTTGGTGACCTGATGTCCGTAGATCGGGTCCATCACCACCGGCAGGTCCAGCCGTCCGGGGTTGCAGGTCGAGAATCCGGCGTTGCGGTCGGGGGTCCACTGCATCGGGGTCCGCACCCCGTCGCGGTCGCCGAGCCAGATGTTGTCACCCATGCCGATCTCGTCGCCGTAGTAGAGGACCGGCGAGCCGGGAAGCGACAGCAGCAGCGCGGTGAACAGCTCGAGCTGGTTGCGGTCGTTGTCCAGCAGGGGGGCCAGCCGCCGTCGGATGCCGATGTTGGCCTTCATCCGTGGGTCCTTGGCGTATTCACCCCAGAGGTAGTCACGCTCGTCGTCGGTGACCATCTCGAGGGTCAGCTCGTCGTGGTTGCGCAAGAAGATCCCCCACTGCGCCGAGCGGGGGATCTCCGGCGTCTGGGCCATGATCTCCGAGATCGGGTAGCGCGACTCTCGCCGGACCGCCATGAACAGCCGCGGCATGACGGGGAAGTGGAACGCCATCTGGCACTCGTCGCCCGTCTCGGGGTCCCCGAAGTACTCCACCACGTCGGCCGGCCACTGGTTGGCCTCGCAGAGCAGCACCCGGTCGGGATAGAGGACGTCGACCTCCTTGCGCACCCGCTTGAGGAACTCGTGCGTGGCTGGCAGGTTCTCGCAGTTGGTGCCTTCCTCCTCGAACAGATAGGGCACGGCGTCGAGCCGGAACCCGTCGATGCCGAGGTCCAGCCAGAACTTCAGCGCCTCGATGACGGCATCCTGCACGCGCGGGTTCTCGAAGTTCAGGTCGGGCTGATGACCGAAGAAGCGGTGCCAGAAGTACTGCTTGCGGACCGGATCGAACGTCCAGTTGGAGCTCTCGGTGTCGACGAAAATGATGCGCGCCCCGGAGTAGGCCTCGTCGGTGTCGGCCCACACGTAGAAGTCGCCGAACGGGCCGCTGGGATCGGTGCGAGACGCCTGGAACCACGGGTGCTGGTCGGAGGTGTGGTTCATGACGAAGTCGATGATGACGCGGATGCCGCGCTGGTGCGCCGCGTCGACGAACTCCACGAAGTCCCCGATCGTCCCGAACTCCGGCAGGACGTCGGTGTAGTCGCTGACGTCGTAGCCGCCGTCGCGCAAGGGAGACCGGAAGAACGGCGGCAGCCAGATGCAGTCGACGCCGAGCCAGTGGATGTAGTCGAGCTTTTCCATCAACCCGGTGAGGTCGCCCGTGCCGTCCCCGTTGCTGTCCTTGAACGAGCGGACCAGGACCTCGTAGAAGACGGCGCGTTTGAACCAGGTGGGGTCGCGTTCCTCGTCGGGGAGGTCCGCGAAGTTGTCGATCACCTGGCGGTCGCTCACTCGGGGTCGCTCACTCGGGGTCGCTCACTCAGGTGGCCTTGCGGACCGTGAACAGGTGGGCAGGTTCGTGGAACGGGTCCAGCCGCACGTAGTTGACCTCACCCCACAGGTAGGACGCCCCCGTCACCTCGTCGCGCACGGCGAACCGGTCCGACCAGTTCAGACCAAGCGCCGGCATGTTCAGCCGCACAGTGGTTTCGCGGGCGCCGAGGGAGTCGAGGTTGAGCACGACCAGCACGATGTCCTCGTCACTGGATCCGCCCTGGCCGCCCGCGGGTCCGACCTCCCGTTTGGAGTAGCAGATGACCTGGTCGCTGTCGCTGTGGTGGAAGGTGAGGTTTCGCAGCCGCTGCAGGGCCGGGTGGCGGCTGCGCAGGCCGTTGAGCATCGTGACATACGGCGCCAGCGTGCGCTGCTCGGCCGCGGCGGCGGCCCAGTCGCGGGGCCGGAGCTGGAACTTCTCGGTGTCGAGGTACTCCTCGCTGCCCGGCCGCAGCGCGACGTGCTCGAACAGCTCGTAGCCGGAGTAGACGCCCCACGACGGCGACAGAGTGGCGGCGAGAACGGCTCTGATCTTGAACGCCGGCGGCCCGCCGTACTGCAGGTAGGCATGCAGGATGTCGGGGGTGTTGACGAAGAAGTTCGGCCGCAGGAAGTGGCCGGTGCGCTGGGTCAGCTCGGTGAGGTACTGCTCGAGCTCCCACTTCTCGGTGCGCCAGGTGAAGTAGGTGTAGGACTGGTGGAAGCCGACCCGGGCCAGCGTCGACATCATCGCCGGACGGGTGAAGGCCTCTGCCAGGAAGAGCACGTCGGGGTCGGTCTCGCGCACCTCGCCGAGCAGCCGGTCCCAGAAGTTGACCGGCTTGGTGTGCGGGTTGTCCACCCGGAAGATGCGCACGCCGTGGTTCATCCACAGCCGCAGGCAGCGCAGGATCTCGACGTAGATGCCCTCGGGGTCGTTGTCGAAGTTCAGCGGGTAGATGTCCTGGTATTTCTTGGGCGGGTTCTCGGCGTAGGCGATCGACCCGTCGGCCAGGGTGGTGAACCACTCGGGGTGCTCGAGCACCCACGGGTGGTCGGGGGCGGCTTGCAAGGCGAAGTCCAGCGCCACCTCGAGCCCGGCCTCGCGCGCCGTGGCGACGAAGGCGTCGAAGTCCGCGAAGGTGCCGAGGTCGGGGTGGATGGCGTCGTGGCCACCCTCGGCCGAGCCGATGGCCCACGGCGAGCCCACGTCGTCGGGATCGGGATTCAGGGTGTTGTTGGGACCCTTGCGGTTGGTCCGCCCGATGGGATGGATCGGCGGCAGGTAGAGCACGTTGAAGCCCATCGCGGCCACGGCCGGGATGCGCTCCATCGCGGTCCGCAGGCTGCCCGAGCGCACCCTCCCGGTGTCGGGGTTGGTCACGACTCCCTCCGACCGCGGGAACATTTCGTACCAGCTGCTGAACAGCGCTCTCTCGCGGTCAACCCACAGCGGCAGGGGTTCGCTGGCCGAGACGTAGTCCCGCAGCGGTCGTTCGGAGAGCTCGGCGAGGACCTCGGGGGACTCGGCGGCGGCCAGGCGCACCGCGACCGGCCGGCCGGTGTCACGCAGCGCGGTCGCGGCGTCAAGCAGCGCCGCTCGACCCGGGGACGCGACCGCCGCCTCGGCCGCGCGCTCCATCATCCGCGCGCCCTCCTCGAGCATCAGGTCGACGTCGATGCCTGCCGCGACCTTGATCTCGGCGTTGTGGTGCCAGGTGGCATAGGGGTCGCCCCACGCCTCGACGCAGAAGGTGTATCGGCCCGCGGCGGGCGCGCGCAGCTGCGCCTCCCACCGGTCCAGGCCCTGGCCGACGGGGTGCATCGGAGTCCAGGGCCCGGCCCGGCCTGCGGCATCGCGCAGCACCACGTTGGCATTGACGGCGTCGTGCCCCTCGCGGAACACGACGGCGCTCACGGTGAAGGTCTCGCCGACGACGGCTTTGGCCGGCCAGCGACCGCAGCCCTCGGCGGGCTGCACGTCCAGGATGGGGATGCGTCCGTTCATCGGGCCGAACTTACCCACCCGAGCCCGTTCCTCACACGCGGGTGGGGCACTCAGGTGTCTCCGGCACTCTCCCGACATCTCCCCCGGGGATCTCCGTGTCGGCCGATGCCCGCCGTGCCGCTACCGTTGGCCCGGTGAAGGCCATTCGGCGGTTCGCCGTCCGCACCGTCCTGCCCGCCCCGCTTGCACCTCTCGGCGACCTCGCGCTGAACCTGCGATGGTCCTGGCATCAGGAGTCCCGAGAGCTCTTCGGGAGCCTGGACCCGCAGGCCTGGTTGGAAGTCAACCGCGACCCCCTGCGGCTGCTGGGCAGCCTCGGGCCGGAGCGGCTCGCCGAGTTGGCGCAGGACACCGGCCTGGTCGCCCGGGTCGAGCACGCGGCGGCCGACCTGCACGGCTACTGCACCGGCGACCGGTGGTACCAGTCGCTGGTCGCGGCCGCCTCGCCCGGGCAGGCCCCGCCCGCCGCGATCGGCTACTTCTCCCCGGAGTTCGGCATCACCGCCGTGCTGCCGCAGTACTCCGGGGGGCTCGGCATCCTGGCGGGTGACCACCTCAAGGCCGCGTCCGACCTCGGCGTACCCATCGTCGGGGTGGGCCTGCTCTACCGCGCGGGCTACTTCGCGCAGTCGCTGTCCCGCGAGGGCTGGCAGCAGGAGCGTTACCCGGTGATCGACCCCGACGGCCTGCCGATCTCGGCGCTGCGCGAGGCCGACGGTTCCCCGCTGGCGGTGCGGATCGGGCTGCCCGGCGCCCGCACGCTGACGGCCCACGTGTGGCGCGCCCAGGTCGGGCGGGTGCCGCTGCTGCTGCTGGACTCCGACGTCGAGGCGAACCAGCCGGCCGAGCGCGAGGTCACCGACCGGCTCTACGGCGGGGGCAGCGAGCACCGGCTGCTGCAGGAGATGCTGCTCGGCATCGGCGGCGTGCGCGCGCTGCGGGCCTACTCCAAGCTCACCGGCTCACCGGCTCCCGACGTCTTCCACACCAACGAAGGTCACGCCGGATTCCTCGGCATCGAGCGCATCCGCGAGCTCACGGCCGACGCCGGGCTCAGCTTCGACGACGCTGTCGAGGCGACCCGGGCGGGGACGCTGTTCACGACGCACACGCCGGTGCCGGCAGGCATCGACCGGTTCTCCCGCGACCTGATCGAGCAGCACTTCGGCGGCGACAACGGCTGTCCCGGGGTGCCGGTCGATCGCATCCTGGCCCTGGGCGCGGAGGACTACGAGGGTGGCGACCCGGGGCTGTTCAACATGGCGGTCATGGGTCTGCGGCTGGCCCAGCGGGCCAACGGCGTGTCTCGGCTGCACGGCCACGTCGCGCGGGACATGTTCAAGCGGCTGTGGCCGGGCTTCGGCGGTGAGGAGATCCCCATCAGTCACGTCACCAACGGCGTGCACGCGCCGACATGGGTGGCGCCGGAGGTCTTCGGCCTCGCGGAGAGCGAGGTGGGTTCCGAGCTGGCGCAGGAGGCCACCGGCTGGGAACGCATCGCCGGCGTCAGCGACGATAAAATCTGGGCCGTACGCCGGGTGCTGCGCGAACGCCTGGTCGTCGACGTCCGCAGCCGGCTTCGGGTGTCGTGGGTCCAGCGCGGAGCCAGTGACGCCGAGCTGCGCTGGGTCGACAAGGTTCTCGATCCCGACATCTTGACGATCGGGTTCGCCCGGCGGGTGCCGTCCTACAAGCGGCTCACCCTCATGCTGCGCGACTCCGCGCGGCTGCGGGCCATCCTGCTGCACCCCGAGCGGCCGGCCCAGCTGGTCATCGCCGGCAAGTCCCACCCGGCCGACGACGGCGGCAAGAAGCTCATCCAGGAACTCGTCCGCTTCTCCGACGACCCGGCGGTGCGCCATCGGATCGTCTTCCTGCCCAACTACGACATCGGCATGGCCAAAGCCCTCTACCCGGGTTGCGACGTGTGGCTGAACAACCCGTTGCGCCCACTCGAGGCGTGTGGCACGTCGGGCATGAAGTCCGCCCTCAACGGGGGCCTCAACCTGTCGGTGCTCGACGGCTGGTGGGACGAGATGTTCGACGGGCACAACGGCTGGGCGATCCCCACCGCCGACGGGGTCACCGATCCCGACCACCGGGACGAGCTCGAGGCCAGCGCCCTCTACGACCTGATCGAGAACACCGTCGCGCCGCTGTTCTACGACCACAGCCCGTCCGGCGTGCCGGAGCGATGGATCGAGATGGTGCGCCACACGCTGAAGTCCCTGGGACCCAAGGTCCTCGCCAGCCGGATGGTCCGCGACTACGTGCGCGGGCTCTACCAGCCCGCATTCGCCTCGGCGCAGGCCCTGGGCGGGGACTACGCCGGCGCCCGCGAACTCGCGGCGTGGAAGTCGAAGGTGCGCGCCGGCTGGGCCGGGGTGGCCGTGGACCACGTGGAGTCCGCCGGCGTCGCCGCCGCCCCCGAGGTCGGCAACACCCTCGAGCTGCGGGGCTTCGTGTCGCTGGGCTCCCTGGAGCCGGCCGACGTCGACGTGGAGGTGGTCTACGGGCGGGTTGACGAGTCCGACCAGATCACCGCGTCGGAGGTCGTGTCGCTGCGCCACGACGAGGCCTACGAGGCGGGCCGGCACCGCTACGTCGGCGGCATCAAGCTCGTGCGCAGCGGGTCGTTCGGCTACACCACGCGCATCGTGCCCCGGCATCGGCTGCTCGCCGACGCCGCCGAGCTCGGCCTGGCGGTGCTGCCCGCCGAGAGCGCCGGGATGGAGACCGGCGACCTGCGCTGACCTCGGTCTGGGTCTGTTTCGCTGACCTCGGTCTGGGTCGGTTCAGGTCTGGGGCTTCCCGCCGGTGGGGTCGGATAGCGGCTCTCGCCAGCAGGGTCGCGGCGCGCGCTACCGCGTGCCCCTGAGCACCTGCATGCTGTGCGGGGCGAGGCGCACCTCGGTGCCGGCGGCGAACGGCAGGTCTCCCGGGGTCGGGAGCTCGGTGAGCGTGTCCAGCAGGCAGCGGTAGGCCGCGGCCCAGGGCATCCCCGGCACCGTGAACGGCTCGGTGGCCGGGCCGGTGTTCACCAGCACCAGCACCGAGCAGCCCTCGTCGGCGTGTGCGTCGGCAGCTTCGGCGCCCCCCGCCCCCCCAGTCCTGTGCGGGAGGGCGTCGCAGGAGAAGAAGCAGCCAAGCGCGCGCTGGTCGCGGTCGAACCACTCGTCCGCGGCCATCTCCGCGCCGTTCGGGGCGAACCACCCGATGTCCTTGCGGCCACCCTCACGATCCGGGCGCCCCTCGAAGAACTCGTCCTGGCGTAGCACCGGGTGGGTGGCCCGAAGCCTCGTCAGCGCGCGCACCCAGGCGAGCAGGTCGCGCTGCCAGGCGCTGCCCTCCCAACCCACCCATGTCGTCTCGCTGTCGTGGGAGTAGGCGTTGTTGTTGCCCTGCTGCGTACGCCCGATCTCGTCTCCGGCCGACAGCATCGGCACGCCGGTCGAGACCAAGAGGGTGGTGAGCAGGTTGCGCAGCTGGCGGCGACGTACCCGGTTGATCTCCGGGTCGTCCGTCGGCCCTTCGACGCCATGGTTCCAGCTGCGGTTGGCGTTGGTGCCGTCGCGGTTGTCCTCGCCGTTGGCAGCGTTGTGCTTGTCGTTGTAGGTCACGAGGTCGTGCAGCGTGAACCCGTCGTGCGCGGTCACGAAGTTGACCGACGACAGTGGGCCGCGACCGATGCCCCCGAACACGTCCGAGGAGCCGGACAGGGCGTAGGCCAGGTCGCGTACACCCGAACCGCGGTGCGAGGCGTGGCGGGCGAGGTGGCCCGGTTCGGCCAGCCAGGCGTTGCGGATCGTGTCCCGATAGCGGTCGTTCCACTCGGTCCACGGCGGCGGGAAGTGCCCCAGCTGGTAGCCCCCCGGACCGACATCCCACGGCTCCGCGATCAGCTTGACCCGCGAGAGCACGGGGTCCTGGCCGAGCACCTGGAGAAACGCGCTTCGATCATCGTAGGCGTCGGAGTCCCGGGCCAGGCTCGGTGCGAGGTCGAAACGGAAGCCGTCGACATGCATCTCGCTGACCCAGTAGCGCAGCGAGTCGGTCACCGTGGCCAGGCAGCGGGGGTGGCGCAGGTCGAGAGTGTTCCCGCAGCCGGTGAAGTCGCGGTAGCCCCGTCCCTGGTGCAGTCGGTAGTAGGCCTGGTTGTCCAGGCCGCGCCAGCACAGCGTGGGCCCGGCGATGTTGCCCTCCCCGGTGTGGTTGTAGACCACGTCGAGCACGACTTCTAGGCCGGCAGCGTGCAGCGTCGCCACCATCGCCTTGAACTCGCCGACCTGCGCGCCCCGCGCCCCCGCGGAGGAATAGGCCCCGTGCGGTGCGAAGAAGCCGACGCTGTTGTAGCCCCAGTAGTTGGCGCGGCCGGCCCGCAGCAGGAACGGTTCGCTGACGAACTCGTGCACCGGCAACAGTTCGACGGTCGTCACGCCGAGCGAGACCAGGTGGTCGATCACCGCGGGGTGCCCCAGCCCGGCGTAGGTGCCCCGCAGCCGCTCGGGCAGGTCGGGATGGGTCTTGGTGAAACCGCGCACGTGCAGCTCAAAGAGGACCGTGTCGGCCCAAGGCACCTCGGGTGGGGCGTCGTCGGCCCAGTCGAACCGGTCGTCCACGACCACCGACTGGGGAACGTACGGCGAGGAGTCGCGGTCGTCGCGCACGGTGTCGTCGACGGCCACCTGGTCCGGACCGGTCGGCCCCTCCCCGGCATGACCGAACACAGCGCCGTCGAGCACGAGCGTCCCGTCGATCGCGCGGGCGTAGGGGTCCAGCAGAAGCTTGTCCGGGTTGTAGCGGTGGCCGTGCCAGGGGTCCCACGGCCCGTGCACCCGGAAGCCGTAGCTGCTCCCCGCGCCCACTCCGTCCACCCGTCCCTGCCACACGCCGTCGGGCCGCCGGACCAGCGGCGTACGTCGCTCGGTGCCGTCGGTGCCATCGGGGTCGTCGGTGCCATCGGGGTCGTCGGCGTGGGGGCGGTCGAACACGCAGACCTCGACGGCCTCACCGCCGGAGAACACGGCGAAGGACGTGCCGTCGCCGTCCGGTGTCGCCCCCAGGGGCATGACCCCGCTCCTCCTGGTCACCCGTTCGCCCCTTGTGGATCCATCTGCGTAGCCTGCCCGACTCGCGCCGAACCCACCAACTGAACCGACCAGCCGGGCCGCCGACCACATCCCAGCCCGATACGCTCGGCCGCTCCGGGCATTCGCCGGGACGAGGCACCACACGAGGAGGCCCATCGGTGACCAGCAGTGAGTTCGTGCGGCTCGAAGTGATGGACGGCATCGGCACGATCCGGTTGGACCGGCCACCGATGAACGCCCTGAACGCGCAGGTGCAGGAGGAGTTGCGGGCGGCAGCCATCGAGGCCGGCGAGCGCCGCGACGTGTCGGCCGTCGTGCTCTATGGCGGCGAGAAGGTCTTCGCGGCTGGAGCCGACGTCAAGGAGATGGCCACGATGGCCTACACCGAGATGGTCGACCGATCCGGCGGACTCCAGTCCTCGATCAGCGCCGTGGCGCGCATCCCCAAGCCGGTGGTGGCGGCCGTGACGGGCTACGCGCTCGGCGGGGGCTGCGAGCTCGCACTCTGCGCCGACTTCCGGGTCGCGGGAGCGGACGCCCGGCTGGGGCAGCCCGAGATCCTGCTGGGCATCATCCCGGGGGCCGGCGGCACCCAGCGGCTGCCTCGCCTGGTCGGCCCGGCCAAGGCCAAGGAGATCATCTTCTCCGGCCGCTTTGTCGACGCCGACGAGGCGCTGCGTATCGGTCTCGTCGACCGGGTCGTGCCGCCCGAGGATGTCTATGCGGAGGCGCGGGCGATGGTGGCGCGGTTCGTCGGCGGGCCGGCCTACGCCCTGCGCGCCGCCAAGGAGGCCATCGACCGCGGCCTGGAGACCGATCTCGACACCGGGCTGGAGATCGAGCGCCTGCAGTTCGCTGGGCTGTTCGCCACCGAGGACCGCAGGATCGGAATGGCCTCGTTCGTCGAACGCGGCCCGGGCAAGGCCGCCTTCACCGGCCGTTGACTCATCCCAGCCCGCTTCCGTCGCCGAACCCAGCGCCGAGGACATCGAGCGAGCCCGGCGAGATCCCCCGCTGGCGAACGTGATCTATCACGACTGGGAGTCCTCGACGTACGACGAGAAGTGGTCGATCTCCTGCGACGAACGGAGCATCTCCTACGCCCGGGACCGGTTCGCGGCCGTCGCGGGCAGGGACGGCTGGCTCTACGGCAGGGCACTGGAACTTGGGTGCGGGACTGGTTTCTTCCTGTTCAACCTCAGGCAGGCGCGGGTGCTCGACGAGGGCCATGTGACCGATCTGTCGCCGGGCATGGTCGAGGCGCCGCAGCCCGGCTGCGCGCCCACGAGGGGACCCTGCGGGTCGGCGACAAGTGCATGCTCGGGCGGGAGACGTGGTGCGCGGGGAGGTGCAAGGGCACAGCGTCGTCGCGGGGGTCCCGGCGGTGGTCGTGGGCACCCGCGACGCCGGGGAGACCCGTCCCGGATCCTGACATGACACCTGACACGGGGTTGTCCCTCGTGCTGCCTTACCTCCGCTGCCCGCACTGCTCGGCGGGGTTGCTCATCGCGGACCGGGTCGCGCGCTGCCCCGCCGGCCACACCTTCGACATCGCCCGGCAGGGATATCTGGGCCTGCTCGGTGCCCAGCCGCGGACCGGCCCGGGCGACACGGCGACGATGGTGGCCGCCCGCGAGCGCTTTCTCGCCGCCGGACACTACGCGCCGATCGCACGAGCGGTGGCCGAGGCCGTCGACGCTTCCGTCCTGCGCGGGGATCGGGACCGGGATCGGGACAAGGCCTGCATTGTCGAACTCGGGGCGGGCACCGGCTACTCCCTGGCCACCGTTCTCGACGCCGCGCCGTGGGCCGTCGGGATCGCCGTCGACATCAGCATTCCCGCCGTGCGCCGCGCCGCTCGCGCCCACTCGCGCATTGGTGCGGTCCGCGCCGACGTCTGGGGCCGCCTCCCGCTCCGCGACGCCTCGGTCGCGGCAGTCCTGAACGTGTTCGCACCGCGCAACCCGGCGCAGACCGGTCGCGTGCTGCGCCCTGGCGGCTCGCTCGTGACGGTCACACCGACCCCAGCCCACCTGGCCGGACTGGTCGACGCCCTCGGTCTGCTACGCGTCGACGCGGGAAAGGCGCAATCGGTGGCCGAGCGGCTGGACGAGTGGTTCGTCCCGGCCGGCGAGCAGGTCCGCTCGGGCCACCTGTCGCTGTCCGCGCTCGACGTACGGGCGGTGGTCGAGATGGGGCCCAGCTCCCACCACACCTGCGCGCCCGCCCTGATCGAGGCTATCGAACGGCTGCCGATGCCGTGGGCGGACGTCTGGTCGGTCACCGTGTCGACGTTCTTTCGCCGCCCGTCCCGCATTGATGCTACTGACGGGTAACATGACCGGCGCAGCAGCCACCCGCTGTCCGGCCGGGACCGCTCGGCTGGCAGGGTGAGCGGTCACCACCTCAGGACGGGAGATCGGCAACCGGAATGAATATCGTCGTCTGCATCAAGCAGGTCCCGGACACCTGGTCGGAGAAGAAGCTGGACCCGGCGGACAACACGCTGGACCGGGTGGCGACCGACCCGGTGCTCAACGAGATGGATGAATACGCCGTGGAGGAGGCGCTTCGGCTCAAGGAGGCGCATGGGGGAGAGGTGACGGTGCTGTGCATGGGCCCGGAGACTGCGGCGGACACCATCCGCAAGGCGCTGTCGATGGGCGCCGACAAGGCGATCCACGTGCTCGATGACGGCCTGCACGGAACCGACGGGGTGGGCACGTCGCTGGCGCTGGCGAAGGCTCTCGGGACCACCGAGTTCGACCTGGTGCTGCTGGGGTCGGAGTCCTCGGACGCGCGGATGAGCGTGGTGCCGGCGATGCTGGCCGAGCGGTTGGAATGCCCGCAGCTGACCTTCGCCAAGGAGGTCGTCGTGGACGGGTCGACGGTGCGCATCAAGCGGGTCACCGATGAGGGCTTCCAGACGGTGGAGGGCGAGTTGCCGGCCGTGGTCAGCGTGGTGGAGAAGCTCAACGAGCCGCGCTACCCCTCGTTCAAGGGCATCATGGCGGCGAAGAAGAAGCCGGTGGCGACGCTGTCGTTGGACGACCTCGGCCTGGCCGCAGGGGAGGTCGGGCTGGCCGGCGCGTGGAGTGCGGTGGAATCCTTCGAGCTGGCCCCGGCGCGCTCGGCGGGCACCGTGGTCACCGACGAGGGCAACGGGGCGGTCGCCCTGGCCGACTTCCTGGCGGCACGCAAGTTCATCTGATCTGGGTGTGACTGGTCTGGGTGTGACTGGGGTCCGCAGATTCGAGACCCGTGCGGTCGCCACATTCGGCAAGTTGGTGCGAGAGAGAAGGACGGCGCTTGATGGCAGAGGTTCTGGTTCTGGTCGACCACGTGGACGGCGAGGTCAAGAAGGTCACGCTGGAGTTGCTCACGTTGGCGCGACGGGTGGGTGAGCCGGGCGCCGTGCTGGTCGCGGAGGGCCTGGACGCGGCGGCGGTCGACGCGGCTGCCGTGCGGCTGGGCGAGTTCGGTGCGGCCCGGGTCTACGTCGTGTCCGGCGCGGAGCTCACCTCGCACCTGGTGGCCCCGGTGGCCGAGGCGCTCGCGCAGATCGTCGGGCAGGTCGCGCCGATGGCGGTGCTGGTCGCGGCCAACGAGGACGGCAAGGAGGTCGCGGGTCGCCTGGCGATCAAGATCGGGTCCGGGATCATCACCGACGCGACCGACGTGTCCGTGCACGGTGACGGGCTGGCCGCCGAGCAGCCGGTGTTCGGCGGCTCGACCGTCGTACGTTCCCAGGTCACCCACGGCACGCCGATCATCGCGATCCGGCCCAACTCGACGGCGCCCGAGGCCGCGCCGGGCGCGGGCGAGCAGGTCCCGGTGTCGGTCGTAGTGTCCGCAGCGGCCAGGGGTGCCCGGATCACCGAACGGGTGGTCGAGGAGAAGGGCGAGCGCCCCGAGCTGTCCGAGGCCGCGATCGTCGTGTCCGGCGGGCGAGGCGTTGGGTCTGGGGAGAACTTCTCGGTCATCGAGGCCCTCGCGGACTCTCTCGGCGCCGCGGTCGGCGCGTCGCGGGCCGCAACCGACGCCGGGTGGTACCCGCATCAGCACCAGGTCGGGCAGACCGGCAAGACGGTGTCCCCGCAGCTTTACGTCGCGGCCGGCATCTCCGGCGCGATCCAGCACCGGGCCGGCATGCAGACCTCCAAGACGATCGTGGCGATCAACAAGGACCCGGAGGCTCCCATCTTCGAACTCGTCGACTTCGGCGTCGTCGGCGACCTGCACAAGGTCGTGCCCGCCCTGACCGCCGAGGTGGCCAAGCGCAAGGCCTGAGCGATGGGCGTCGGTAGACGCGCGTGGGTAGACTCGGCGGGCTATGACGGTGCCGACGACGCGCGTGACCCTCCCGCGCGTGACCTACCTCGACCATGCGGCGACCACCCCCATGGTCCCGGAGGCCGTCGAGGCGATGTGTGCCCGGCTCGGGCAGGTCGGCAACCCGTCCTCGCTGCACACCACCGGCCGCCGGGCCCGCCGCATCGTCGAGGAGTCGCGCGAATCGCTTGCGCAGGCCCTGGGCGCCCGCCCGAGCGAGGTCGTGTTCACCGGTGGCGGGACCGAGGCCGACAACCTGGCGGTCAAGGGAATCTACTGGCGCCGCCGGGCGGAGTCCCCCGCGCGGCGGCGCATCCTTGCCAGCGCTGTCGAGCACCATGCCGTCATGGACTCGGTGCTGTGGCTGGCCGAGCACGAGGCGGCCCAGGTCGAGTGGCTGCCCGTGGACGGCGCCGGTCGGGTGAGCCCGGAGACGCTGCGCGCGGCGATCGACGCCGACCCCGACACGGTCGCGCTGGTCTCGGTGATGTGGGCCAACAACGAGGTCGGCACGGTCCAGCCCATCGTCGAGCTGGCCGAGATCGCCCACACCCACGGCGTCCCGATCCACTCTGACGCGGTGCAGGCCTTCGGCCAGCTCCCGGTGGATTTCGCCGCCAGCGGACTGGACGCCATGACCGTGACGGGGCACAAGATCGGCGGACCGCTCGGGGTGGGCGCGTTGCTCATACGACGCAGTCTCGCCGTCACGCCGGTGCAGCACGGCGGCGGGCAGGAGCGCGACATCCGCTCCGGCACGCTGGACACGCCCGCCATCGAGGGCTTCGCGACGGCGGCCGAGCTCGCCGTCAAGCGTCGGCCCGAGCGGGCCGAGCAGCTCGCGACGCTGCGCGACGACCTCGTCGACCGGATCCTCGCTGCCGTCCCCGATGCCGTCCTCAGCGGCGACCCGAACCTCGCCGGCGCCGGCCGGCTGCCCGGCAACGCCCACTTCTCCTTCCCCGGGTGCGAGGGTGACGCGCTGCTGCTGCTGCTCGACGCCCGCGGCATCGAGTGCTCGACCGGGTCGGCCTGCTCGGCGGGCGTGCCCCAGCCCAGCCACGTTCTGCTGGCGATGGGCGTCCCCGAGAGCCTCGCCCGGGGATCGCTGCGATTCTCCTTCGGCCACACCTCGTGCGCGCAGGACGTCGAGGCGGTCGCCGCGGTCATCGGCCCGGTCGTGGAGCGGGCCCGCCGCGCCGGCCAGTCCAGCAGCCTCCGCCGGTGAGGGTGCTGGCCGCCATGTCCGGCGGCGTCGACTCCGCCGTCGCCGCCGCGCGGGCCGTCGAGCGCGGGCACGACGTCACCGGTGTGCACCTCGCTCTCTCGCGTAACCCCCAGTCGTTCCGCAGCGGCGCCCGCGGCTGCTGCACGCTCGAGGACGCCCGCGACGCCCGCCGCGCCGCCGACGTGATCGGCATCCCGTTCTATGTGTGGGACCTCGCCGAGCGCTTCGCCGAGGACGTGGTGGACGACTTCGTCGCCGAGTACGCCGCCGGCCGCACGCCCAACCCCTGCCTGCGCTGCAACGAGAAGATCAAGTTTGCGGCCGTGCTGGACAAGGCCGTCGCGCTGGAGTTCGACGCGGTCTGCACCGGCCACTACGCCCGCGTCGTGGACGGTGCCCTGCACCGGGCCGCGGACCCGGCCCAGGACCAGTCCTACGTCCTGGGCGTGCTCACCGCGGCCCAGCTGTCCCGCGCCATGTTTCCCCTCGGCGGCACCGCCAAGCCCGACGTGCGTCGTGAGGCCGCGGCGCGAGGCCTGGCGGTCGCGGCCAAGCCGGACAGCCATGACGTTTGCTTCATCGCCGACGGCGACACCAAGGGCTTCCTGACGCGGCGGCTCGGTGCGACACCCGGTGCCATCGTGGACCCCGAGGGGGTGACGATCGGGGCGCACGACGGCGCCTATGCCTACACCGTGGGGCAGCGCCGCGGCTTGCGGATCGGGGCGCCCGCCGCCGACGGGCGCCCGCGCTATGTCCTCGACATATCGCCGGTCACCAACACCGTCACCGTCGGCCCGGCCGAGCGACTCGACGTCGTGGCTGTGGAGGGGGTCCGGCCGCGCTGGTGCGGTCCCGCGCCCGAGGGTCCGGTCGAGTGCCTGGCCCAGGTGCGCGCGCACGGGGAGACCGTGCCGGCCGTCGCGGAACTGGTCGACGACACCCTCCGGGTGGCCCTGCGCCGGCCGATCCGCGGGGTGGCCCCGGGGCAGGCCGTCGTGCTCTACGACGGCACCCGGGTGATCGGCTCGGCCACCATCTCGGCCACGGTCTCGGCGGCCTCTGGGGCGGGAGCCGCATAGCTAGAGTCACCGATGTGCCTCCCGTGGACTTTCCCCTGACCGTGCAGCCGGGTTCCGCGTCCGGGGTCGGCTCGATGCCCGGCACCGGGGCCCGCGAGGCCGCGGCGACCGTGCTGGGCGAGTTGCCTGCCCTGCCCCACCTCGTGGAGCTGCCCGGCCGCGGGCCGGGCGCCGACATGATCGGCCGGGCCGGCGCGCTGCTGGTCGATCTCCATGTCGACCTGCAGCCCTCCGGCTGGCGGCTGGTCGACCGGGCCGGCGCCGACGAGCGCCGCGGCACGTCGTACCTCTCCGAGGATCTGGACGCGCTGGAGGAGGCGGCCGAGGGCTACGCCGGGCCGCTGAAGGTCCAGGTCGCCGGGCCGTGGACCCTGGCCGCCGCGCTGCAGCTGCCTCGTGGCGAGCCGGTGCTGTCCGACCCCGGCGCGCGCCGTGACGTGGCCACCTCCCTGACCGAGGCGATCGGCGTCCAGGTGCATCAGCTGCGACGCCGGGTGCCGGGTGCGGCCGTCGTCGTACAGCTCGATGAGCCCTCCCTGGCCCGCGTGTTGGCCGGTCACGTGCGGACGATGTCGGGGTTGAGCGTCGTCGCGGCGGTGGCCGAGGCCGAGGCAGAGCAGGTGTTGAGCGCACTGGTCGAGACCGTCGGAGCGACCGTGGTCGTGCACTGCTGCGCAGCCCGGCCGCCGATCGCCCTGCTGCATCGAGCCGGGGTCGCCGGGCTGTCGCTGGACTTCGCGCTGCTCGACCCGCACGACGACGACGCGCTCGGGGAGGCGCTGGAGGCCGGTCTGGGGCTGCTCGCCGGGCTGGTGCCGACGACCGGAGCGGGCCTGTCGGACCCCGCGACTACGGTCGGGCCCGTACGCCGACTGTGGCAGCGACTCGGTCTGGCGCCGGAAGAGCTCGCCGAGCGGGTCGTCGTGACCCCCGCCTGCGGGCTTGCCGCCGCCAGCCCCGACTATGCCCGCAGGGCGTTGCGGCTGTGCCGGGCTTCGGCGCAGCTGCTTCTCGAGGACCCGGAGGGCTAGGTGGCAGGGCGATCCGCAGCGGCGACGGGTGGCCACAGGGGGGCGGTAGACCCGGCGGCGAGACATCGGCATGCCGAGCTGATGGAGCAGCTCGACCGCCACCGGTTCGACTACTTCGTGCGCGACTCGCCCTCGGTCAGCGACGGGGACTACGACGCGATGATGCGCGAGCTAGAGCAGATCGAGACCGCGCACCCCGACCTGCGCACCGCCGACTCCCCGACACAGACCGTGGGGGGCACCTACTCCACCGACTTCGCGTCCGCCGACCATGTCGAGCGGATGATGAGCCTGGACAACGCGTTCTCCACCGACGAGCTGCGGGCGTGGGCCGAGCGGGTCGAGCGAGACTCCGGGGGAGCGGCGGTTCACTACCTGTGCGAGCTCAAGGTCGACGGCCTGGCTATCAACCTGCTCTATGACGACGGCGTGCTGGTCCGGGCACTCACCCGCGGCAACGGCGTCACCGGGGAGGACGTCACCCTCAACGTCCGCACCGTGTCCGGTGTCCCCCGCCGGCTCGCCGGGGCGACCGGCTCGCCGCCGCGCCGCCTCGAGGTCCGTGGCGAGGTGTTCTTCCCCGTCGCCGCGTTCGCCGAGCTCAACGCCCGGCTGGTCGAGTCGGGCAAGGCGCCGTTCGCCAACCCGCGCAACGCGGCGGCCGGCTCGCTGCGGCAGAAGGACCCCCGGGTCACGGCGTCCCGGCCGCTGCGCATGGTCGTGCACGGCGTGGGCGCCCGCGAGGGCTTCGACCCGGACCTGCAGTCCGCGGCCTACGACGTTCTGGGTGCATGGGGGCTGCCGGTGAGCGACCGGGTCAGGGTGTGCGACGACCTCGTCGGCGTCGAGGCCTACATCGCCCACTACGGCGAGCATCGCCACGACGTCGAGCACGAGATCGACGGGGTCGTGGTCAAGGTGGACGAGGTGTCCGTCCAGCGCCGCCTCGGCTCGACCTCGCGGGCCCCGCGATGGGCCATCGCCGTCAAATACCCGCCAGAGGAGGTCACCACCAGGCTCATCGACATCCGGGTCAGCGTGGGGCGCACGGGCAGGGTCACCCCGTTCGGGTTCATGGAGCCCGTCGTGGTCAGCGGGTCCACGGTCGCGCTGGCCACCCTGCACAACGCCTCGGAGGTCCGGCGCAAGGGCGTGCTCATCGGCGACACCGTCGTGCTGCGCAAGGCCGGCGACGTGATCCCCGAGATCGTGGGTCCGGTCGTCGACCTGCGCGACGGCACCGAACGCGAGTTCGTGATGCCCACCACCTGCCCGGAGTGCGGCACCGCGCTGCGGCCGGAGAAGGAGGGTGACGCCGACATCCGCTGCCCCAACAACCAGTTCTGCCCGGCGCAGCTGCGAGAGCGGGTGTTCCATGTCGCGGGCCGGGGGGCCTTCGACATCGACGTGCTGGGCTACGAAGCGGCGATCGCGCTGCTCAAGGCGGGCGCCATCACCGACGAGGGCGACATCTTCTCCCTCGACGAGGCCAAGCTGCTGACGGTCGAGCTGTTCTGCCGCAAGGACGGCGGCCTCACGGCCAACGCCGGCAAGCTGCTCGAGGCCATCGAGACGGCCAAGACCCGGCCGCTCTGGCGGGTTCTCGTGGCCCTGTCGATCCGGCACGTGGGGCCGACGGCCGCGCAGGCGCTGGCTCGGGCCTTCCGCGACATCGACCGGGTCGAGGCCGCCGGGGCCGAGGAGCTCGCGGCCGTCGACGGCGTCGGCCCGGTCATCGGTCAGGCCGTGCACGACTGGTTCGAAGTGGACTGGCATCGCGACATCGTCGCGCGCTGGCGCGCCGCTTGCGTGATGCTGGCCGAGACGGGTGAGGACGAGGGGCCGCGGCTGCTCGAGGGGCTCAGCGTCGTGGTCACCGGGTCCCTCGAGTCGTTCTCCCGCGACCAGGCGACCGCGTCGCTGCAGGCTCGGGGGGCCAGGGCCGCGGGCTCGGTGTCGAAGAAGACCGACTTCGTGGTCGTGGGCGACAGCCCGGGCACCAAGCTGGACAAGGCCGTGGCGCTGGGCCGGCCGGT
This sequence comes from Actinomycetes bacterium, assembly GCA_038223055.1. Classification (GTDB taxonomy): domain Bacteria; phylum Actinomycetota; class Actinomycetes; order JACCUZ01; family JACCUZ01; genus JBBRHF01. The sequence continues at coordinate 28,561 of JBBRHF010000012.1, forward strand.
GCTTGACGAGGCCGGGTTCCGGGTGCTGCTCGACCAGGGTCCCGACGCCGCGCGGGCGCTGGTCCAGCGGAGCCAGCCGGAGGAGCCCTAGGATGGTCGAGTTCCGGGACCGTACGCCGATGCCCCCGACGCAGCCGAGGAGGGCACCGCCCGCATGAGCAGCCCCGAACCCGTCGACAGCGCAGCACCCGCCGACCGCGCAGCACCCGCCGACCGCGCGACACGGGCGATCGGCCGCGACGAGGTGGCGCACCTGGCCCGCCTCGCCCGCCTGGCCCTCACCGAAGACGAGCTCGACCGGTTCGGCGGCCAGCTCGACGTCATCCTGTCGGCCGTCTCGCGCATCGGCGACCTCGACACCGCCGACGTGCCGCCGACCAGCCACTCGGTCCCGCTGACCAACGTCACCCGCGAGGACGTGGTCACCCCGAGCCTCGGTGCCGACGCCGTGCTCGCCGGCGCTCCTGCTGCCGAGGGCGGCCGGTTCCGGGTGCCCCGCATCCTGGACGAGGACTCGTGACGACTCGACGCGGGACGACCCCGGGCGACGGCCACACCCCAGGCAGCGAGGCCCCTTCGGGCAGCGACCTCACCCGCCGTACGGCGGCAGAGCTCGCCGGTCTGGTCGCCACCGGTGACGTGAGCGCGGTCGAGGTGACCCGCGCCCACCTGGAACGGATCGCCGAGGTCGACGAGCGGGTGCACGCCTTCCTGCACGTCGACACCGACGGCGCCCTCGCGGCGGCCTCGGAGGTCGACCGCCGTCGAGCCGCCGGCGACCCGCTCGGGCCGCTGGCCGGCGTCCCGCTGGCCCTCAAGGACGTCATCACCACCCGCGGCATCCCCACGACGTGCGGCTCCCGGATGCTGGCGGGCTGGCGTCCGCCTTACGACGCCACGGTCACCCGCCGGCTGCGCGAGGCCGGCCTCGTGATCCTCGGCAAGACCAACATGGACGAGTTCGCGATGGGGTCCTCGACCGAGCACTCGGCCTTCGGCCCGACCCACAACCCGTGGGACCTCTCCCGCATCCCCGGCGGCTCCGGCGGCGGGTCGGCCGCGGCCGTCGCCTCGTTCGAGGCCCCGATCGCGGTGGGCACCGACACCGGCGGCTCGATCCGCCAGCCCGCCGCGGTCACCGGCACCGTCGGCGTGAAGCCCACCTACGGCGGGGTCTCCCGCTACGGCCTGGTGGCGCTCGCGTCCTCGCTGGACCAGGCCGGCCCGTGCGCGCGCACCGTGCTCGACGCCGCGCTGCTGCACGAGACGATCGCCGGTCACGACCCGCGCGACTCGACCTCCATCGACGCCCCGGTGCCCTCGGTGGTCGCGGCGGCCCGGGCCGGCGATGTCGGCGGCCTGCGGATCGGGGTCGTCAAACAACTGGCTGGCGAGGGATATCAGCCGGGCGTGCGGCAGCGGTTCGCGGAGGCGGTGACGCTGCTGGAGCAGCTCGGTGCGGCCGTCGTCGAGGTCGACTGCCCCGCCTTCGACTATGCGCTGCCGGCCTACTACCTCATCCTGCCGAGCGAGTGCTCGAGCAACCTGGCGCGCTTCGACGCGATGCGCTACGGCCTGCGGGTCGGCGACGACGGCACCCGCAGCGCCGAGGAGGTGATGGCCCTGACCAGGGCCGCCGGCTTCGGCGCCGAGGCCAAGCGCCGGATCATGCTCGGCACCTACGCGCTGTCCAGCGGCTACTACGACGCCTACTACGGGCAGGCCCAGAAGGTCCGCACCCTGATCGTGCGCGACTTCGCGGCGGCGTTCGAGCGGGTCGACGTGCTGATCTCGCCGACGACACCGACGACGGCGTTCCGCCTCGGCGAGCGCGTCGATGACCCGCTGTCGATGTATCTCGCCGACCTGTGCACAATCCCGTCCAACCTCGCCGGCAACGCCTCGATGTCGCTGCCGTGCGGTCTCTCGCCCGAGGATGGGCTGCCGGTGGGACTGCAGGTGATCGCGCCACCGATGGCCGATGACCGGCTCTACCGGCTGGGCGCTGCTGTGGAGGCGGCGCTGCGGGACCAGTGGGGACATCTATTGATCGAGGAGGCGCCTGCCCTGTGAACCCGAAGACGTTGAAGACGCTGCTGGGCATTGTGGGCACGGTGTTCTCCTGCCGCACCGCGCTGCGCCGGGCCCGCCAGGCCCGATCCGACGACGACCGGCTTGAGCTGCTCGACGCAGCGCTCAACGTCGCCGTCGTGGTGACGGGGACGCTGGTGATCGTGCGGCGCCTGCGGGAGGGCAAGGCGGCGTGAGCACGGTGATCAACGCGGGTCCGGGCAACCCCGCCGGGCTGCTCGACTACGACGACGCGGTGTCGACGTACGACCCGGTCATCGGGCTCGAGGTCCACGTCGAGCTCGGGACGGCCACGAAGATGTTCTGCGGCTGCGCGACCGGCTTCGGTGCGCAGCCCAACAGCCAGGTCTGCCCGACCTGCCTCGGCCTGCCCGGCTCGCTGCCGGTGCTCAACCGGGTGGCGGTCGAGTCGACCGTGCGGGTGGGGCTGGCGCTGAACGCCTCGATCGTGCCGTGGTGCCGGTTCGCCCGGAAGAACTACTTCTACCCCGACATGCCGAAGAACTTCCAGACCTCGCAGTACGACGAGCCGATCTGCGTCGATGGGTGGCTCGACGTGGAGGTGGACAGCGGCGAGGGGCTGCGCACGGTGCGCGTCGAGATCGAGCGGGTGCACATGGAGGAGGACACCGGCAAGTCGTTGCACGTCGGCGGCGCGACCGGTCGCATCCACGGTGCCGACCACTCGGCGGTCGACTACAACCGGGCCGGCATCCCGCTGATCGAGATCGTGACCCGGCCGGTCGAGGGCACCGGGGCGCTCGCCCCCGAGGTCGCCCGCGCCTACGTCACGGCCCTGCGTGAGCTGATACGCACTCTCGGGGTGTCCGACGTCCGCATGGAGCAGGGCTCGCTGCGCTGTGACGTCAACCTGTCGCTGCGTGAAGGCCCGGACGCGCCGCTGGGCACCCGGTCGGAGACCAAGAACGTCAACTCGCTGCGCTCGGTCGAGCGGGCCGTTCGACACGAGATCTGCCGCCAGGCCGCCCGGCTGCGGGCCGGCGAGCGGGTCGTGCAGGAGACCCGGCACTGGCACGAGGACACCGGGGTCACCACCCCCGGGCGGTCCAAGGAGCAGGCCGAGGACTACCGCTACTTCCCCGAGCCCGATCTGGTTCCCGTTGCGCCCGATCAGGCGTGGGTCGAGGGCCTGCGCGCCGCGCTGCCCGCGCCCCCGGCGCTGCGGCGGCGTGCGTTGCAGGAGCGCTGGGGGCTGAGTGACTTCGACCTGCGCTCGCTGCTCAACGCCGGGGCGCTCGACCTGGTCGAGCAGACCGTGTCCGCCGGGGCCGGGGTGGACGCGGCGCGCAAGTGGTGGCTCGGCGAGCTGGCCAGGGTGGCCAACGAGCGTGCGGTCGACCTGGCCGAGCTGGCGATCACCCCGGCTCAGGTGGCGCGGGTCGTCGCGCTGGTCGATGCCGGGGCGCTGACCGACACGCTCGCCCGGCAGGTAATCGAAGGGGTTCTCCGCGGTGAGGGTGACCCCGACGAGGTGGTGGCCGGTCGCGGGCTCGCCGTCGTGTCCGACGACGTCGCGCTGCTGGTGGCCGTCGACGAGGCGCTGTCGGCCCAGCCGGAGGTGGCCGAGAAGATCCGGTCGGGCAAGGTTGCCGCGGCCGGGGCGATCGTCGGCGCGGTGATGAAGGCCACCCGCGGACAGGCCGACGCCGCCCGGGTCCGCGAACTCGTGCTGCAGCGCTGCGCCCCGACCCCCTGACCCGCAAGGGCGTGTCGGCTTCGGTTCGTTCGGCATGCGAGACGTTCTCGACCGTGATGTGAGATTCCGCGCCGCACTGAGCCCCCGTTCCCCGTTCGTCCAGCGTCACCCGTCGGCCGGGTGCGCGACAGCCTCGATCGTGGAACCACACAGCCGCTGGGTCAGGTGTCAGTCAGGTGAGGGTCAGGCGCAGGATCTGGTCGTCGCCGTCGCGGGCCGAGCCGCGGCCGTCGCGGTTGCTGGTGGCGAGCCAGAGGGAACCGTCCGGTGCCACCGCCACGGTCCGCAGCCGGCCGTAGCGCCCGGTCAGTAGGGCTTTCGGCCGGCCTACTACCCCGCGCGGGATCGGGATCTGCCACAGCCGCTCCCCGCGCAGGCCGGCCAGCCAGACCGCGTTGCCGGCGAACGCGATGCCGCTCGGCGAGGCCTGGCTGGTCGGCCACTGGGCCACCGGGTCGACGTAGCGGTCGTCTCCGGCCCGGCCCTCGACCCGCGGCCAGCCGTAGTTCTTGCCGGGCTCGATCCGGTTCAGCTCGTCCCAGGTGTTCTGCCCGAACTCCGCCGCCCACAGCTGTCCCCGCGAGTCCCACGCCAGCCCCTGCACATTTCGGTGCCCGAGGCTGTAGACCGGCGAGCCGGGGAACGGGTTGCCCGGGGCCGGCCGGCCGGTGGCGGTGATCCGCAGAATCTTGCCGCCGAGGTTGCCGCGGTCCTGCGCCGGGTTGCGGCGCCCCGCCTCGCCGGTGCCGACGTACAGGAAGCCATCCGGCCCGAACGCGATCCGCCCACCGTTGTGGATCCCGGCGGCGGGGATGCCGTCGAAGACCGTGGTCTGCGCGCCGAGCCCCGAACCGTCGTCGGTCATCCGGTCGATCCGGTTCTCCTGGCCGGCGGTGTAGTAGGCGAACAGCGTCCGGTCCGACGCGTACGACGGGGAGAGCGCGATCCCCAGCAGCCCTCCCTCCGCGCCGCCGTCGACGCCGCGCACCCGCCCGACCGTGCTGACCTTGCCCTGCGCGGTGACCCGCTTGATCAGGTCCGTGTCGCGCTCGCTGACCAGCGCCGAGCCGCCGGGCAGGAAGGCCAGCCCCCACGGCGCCTCCAGCCCGCTCGCGACCACGCCCGCCACAGCGGCTGTGCGCACCACGTCGGGCAACCCGGACCCCAGCGCGGACCCTGATGGCGCGGACCCTGATGGCGCGGACCCTGACGGCGCGGACCCTGACGGCGCGGACGCAGTGGGCACAGACGGGGGTCGCGGCGTCGACGCCGTCGAGCCGCCACCGCAGCCGGTGGCGAGCACCAGCAGCGCAACCGCCGCGGCGGCCGTAGAGTGCGACCTCATGATTACCGACCTTATGCCTGCATCGACGACCACCGTGTGGGTGCCGTTCCCCGACGCGGCCCAACTGATGGTTGGTCTGCCCGACGGCGTCCAGATCGACGTCTACGACGGCTCGGGGGAGCCGCCGGCGAGCATCGAGCAGGTGGAGTTCTACGTCATCCCCTACCTGTCCGGGAAAGGTCCGGCGCGGTTGATGGCCCGGATGCCGGAACTGAAGGTCGCCCAGACGCTGACCGCCGGGGTCGACGACTACCTGGCGTACGTGCCCGACGGGGTCACCCTGTGCAACGCCAAGGGCGTCCACGACGCGTCGACCGCCGAGCTCGCCGTCGCCCTGATGCTGGCGGCGCTGCGCGGCTTCCCGCGGTTCGCGGCCGCCCAGGCGCGGGGAGAGTGGGCGCACGAGACGGCCGATTCGCTGGCCGATCGCACGGTGCTCATCGTCGGCTACGGCGCGGTCGGCGCTGCGGTGGAGCGGCGGCTGGCCGGGTTTGAGTGCGACGTGCTGCGGGTGGCCCGGTCCGCCCGCGAGGGCGTGGCCGGCTTCGACCAGTTGCCCGACCTGCTGCCCCGGGCCGACGTGGTGGTGCTCACCGTGCCGATGACCGAGGAGACAACCGGGCTGGTCGACGCGTCGTTCCTGTCCCGGCTGCCCGACGGGGCCCTGGTCGTCAACGTGGCCCGCGGTCCGGTGGTCGACACCGCCGCGCTGCTCGCCGAGGTGCAGTCCGGCCGGCTCCGCGCCGCCCTGGACGTCACCGAGCCTGAGCCGCTGCCTGCGGAGCACCCGCTGTGGCGGGCGCCCGGCGCCCTGATCACCCCTCATGTGGGGGGTGACTCGTCGGCGTTCCTGCCGCGGGCGGTCAGCCTCGTGGCCGGCCAGCTGCGCCGCTACTGTCGCGGCGAGCAGCCGGAGAACGTGATTACCGGGGCCTACTGAGCGCAGGTGCCGGTGACCGTGATCAAGAGCTGAGTGTCATCGAACTGAGTGTCATCGAACTGAGTGTCAGGTTCCGCGGCTCACCAGGCGGCGCGCGAGCCGAGCCCGATCGCATAGTCCGCCCACCACGACCCCGCGGCGGGCTCGCCGCGACCGCAGTCGCCGTCGCTCTGGCCGATCTTCTTGATCCACAGGTAGGCGTCGGCGGCGGCACTCGCCGTCGAGGTTGTCGGGCGAGTTCCGAGGGCCCGGCCAGCGGGGTTGCACCAGCCCAGGTTGCCACCCAGCGGGCCGAGGCCGTTGCGGCTGGTGTCCACGACGTAGTGCGCGCCCCCGAGCAGGGCGGTCAGCCGGTTGCCGAAGGTGACCTCCGACGCGGTCCAGTTGAAGTTGGACACGTTGACCGCGAAGCCCCGAGCGGTGGCGATCCCGGCTTCGCGCAGGCGCGGTGCCATGACGTCGGCCGATATCCAGCCGGAGTTGCCGGCGTCGAGGTAGGTCGCAGCACCCGGCGCTGAGCGAAGCACGGTGAGCGCGTCGCGCAGCATGGCCATCCGGTCGGCGCGGGCGGTCGCGCTCAGGCAGTCGAGCTGAGCCAGCGCGTCCGGCTCGACCACGACGACGGCCTTGCGGCCGCCCAGCCCGGCCGCGAAGGCCCGAATCCAGGCCGCGTACGCCGGGGGCCCGGACAGGCCGCCTGCGGAGTAGCTGCCGCAGTCACGGCCCGGGATGGCGTAGGTCACCAGGACCGGGACGGCTCCGGCGGCCGCCGCCAGGCCGGTGCGGCTGGCCACCCGCGACTGCAGGCCCGAGGCGGGCACCCAGTCGCCGTACCACTCTGCGTTGGATTGGTCCGCGATCTTGTTGAGCGCGGCGACCGCCGAGGCGTTGCCCGCGCGGCGGGGGATCTCCTGGCGGGCCTGGGACGCGGGGTCGACCCAGAAGCGGGCTCCGGCCAGCGGGTTGGTCACAACCGGTCCGGGCGGCTGGGGTGTGGTCGCCGTCGCGTCGAGGGTGACCTGGTCCAGGCGCAGGTTGCGGTCACAGGCCGCAGTCTTTACGTCGTTGGTGAACGCGACCGACACCGTGTGCGTGCCCGCGACCCAGCTGCCCCGCGCGCTGGCCGCCGTCCACGTGCTCTGCGGGACCGCCGTGGTGGCCACGGTCTTGCCGTCCACGCGCAGCGTCATCGCAGGCGCGCCGTTGCACTGGTCGCCCCGCACCCGTGCGGTCAGCAGCGTTGCGGCCGAGGTGGTGGTGAGCGAGGCGGTGGCGGTCCCGTTGGACCAGATCAGCAGCGCCGACCCGGCGGCGGCCCGGGCGTCTGCGACCACCATCCCGGCGCCCGGGGTCAGGGCGAACCGCTCGCCCTGCACGGTGGCGCCACCAGGGGCGCTCGCAGCGCCCACGGGGTCGGGTGCCACCGCCGCTCCGGTGATCACAGCAAGCACGGCAGCAGCGATCGCGGGGACGACCGTGGCTCGGCGGATGGGAAGGTCGGTCCACATTCACTCATTTTCGGCATGAGCGCAGCTCACCTTGAGCCACGGTTTTCGGACCGGCTCAGACGTCGAGCAGGATCCGGTGCGGCACGAAGCCCTCGGCCGCGCCCACCCGGGCCTGGAAGTCACGGCAGCCGGCCTGGGTGTAGGGGTTGGTCATGGGCCGACCAGCTGCAGCGCGTAGTCCGGCCACCAGCCTCCGGCGGCCGGCGCCCCCGGCCGGCAGGCGCCGTCGGAGTTGCCGGGCTGCTTGATCCACAGCAGTGCGTCGACCCGCTCCTGGCCGGTGCTCGTGGTCGGCGGGGTCCCGATCCGAGCGCCCTTCGGGTTGCACCAGGACGGCTGTTTGCCGCCCTTGGCCACCGGCTGCGGGCCGGCCCCGTTGCGGGACGTGTCGATGACGAAGTGCGTCCCGCCGAGCCGGTCCGACAGTGTCGTGCCGTAGGCGGCGCTGGCCCGCGTGGCCTCGAAGTTGGACACGTTGAGCGAGAACCCGTCGGCCTGGCGGATACCGCTGGATGTCAACGAGCGCGCCAGCCCGTCCATGTCCTTGATCCACCCCGCGTGGCCGGCATCGAGATAGACCGTGGTGCCGGGGCGGCGCTTGAGGATCTGGACCGCCTGGGCGAGCATCCGGGAGCGGCTCTGCGCCACGTCTTTCCCGCCGCAGCCCTGGATGGCCTGCGCGACGCCGTCCGGCTCGAGCACGACCACCGCCTTGCGCCCCTCGATGCCCGCGGCCACACTTCCCACCCACGCGAGGTAGTCGTCGATGTTCGCGGCGCCTCCCTTGGAGTAGGCAGCACCGCAGTCACGATCGGGCAGGTTGTACAGCACGAGGAGCGGGACCCGACCCGCGCGGGCCGCTCGGGTCGTGACGTCCCTGGCCACCTGGTAGGGGTCCTGCGGCACACCGGTCAACCACGTGGCGACCGGTTGGCGAGCCAGCGTCTGCAGCCGGGCCGCGTCGATCCGGCGGCTCTCCCGCTGCCACGTCGTGATCTGCCGGCTGGCGACCCCCTCGGAGTCGACGTACAGCGTCGTCCCGGCCAGCGGGTTCGGTCGGGCAGTGATCGACGGGCGGCTGGCCGCCGACGAGGACCGCTCAGCGCCAGGGGCGGTCGCGCCGTCGCCCCCGCCGCACGCTGTCAGCGCCGCGGCGGCTGTCAGCAGTGCGCCGGCCCCCTGAAGTGCACGGACCGCGGCGCCCTTCTTGCGTCGGCTCACTTGACCTTCACCCACTGGCCGGTTGAGGGGGTGCCGTCGGAGTCGGTGACAAACAGCATGTACCACCCGGACGGCGTGATGCCCTCACGCTTGTCCAGCTTCAGGCGCAAAGTTGTCGTGTCGGTCGCGCTCCCGGCGTTCTTAGCCGTCATGCCCGTGATCTGCAGAGCGACCGATCGCTGCTCGGTGTCGGTGACGTGCGTGACCGCGCTGGGGCGGACCAGGCGTGCCGTCGCGATGTCGGAGGAGGTGCTCACGGTGAAGGTCGAGCCGCGCCGGACCTGCTCCGGTGCCGCCGTGATCGTCGGACGCGAGCCGCCGTCGAACAGGTACGGCGGCGAGTAGATCTCGACCCGCTGCTCGAAGGTGCCGGCGGTGGAATTGGCGCCGTCGCCGTACAGGGGGTCAGAGCCGACAGTCAGCACCCGCCCGTCGGGCAGGAGCAGGGCCTCGGAGTGGTAGTTGCGCCCGATCTGGGGCGCCGCGGCCTCCGCCATCGTGTTCGTGCGGGGATCATAGAGCGCGGCCTTTTTGACATCGGACTTCGACCGGCCGCGGTAGTCGCCGGACCCGCCGGTCATCAGCACGGTGTCGTCGGGCAGGACGACGGTGCTGACGTAGCGTGCCGCGGCGGGCAGGTCCGGACCGGCGGTGTAGGCGGGCTTGCTCTTGGTGAGATCCACGACGTCGGTGCGGGCCGTGGAGCCGCGCCGGTCACCGACGCTGCCCCCACCCGCGATGAGCACCTTCTGGTCCTGTGCCGGGGGAAGCAGCACCGACGAGCTGGTCTCGTTCATGCCCGCGTCGCGCAGGCCCGGGACCTTGGTGAAGCTGTTGTCGGACAGGTCCCACACGCCGGGCGTGCGGCCCTTCTCCGCCGGACCGTAGCCGGTGTTGGACCCCGAGTAGAACACCGTGCCGTCGGCCAGGCGGAACAGCGCGGGGTAGGTCGGGAAGAACCGCTTGAGCTCGGGGGCCTTGCGCCAGGTCTCCTTGGTGCGCGAGAAGACCTCGTTGTCACCCTTGATGACCAGGCCGTGCCGGTCCAGCCCCGAGACCGCCAGGACGTCGCCGCCGTTGACGCTCAGCAGGGAGGGGTACCAGCGGGCGGTGGTCAGCTTGCCGCTGGGGATGTACTTCTCGGCCCGCGGGTCGAACTGGTAGGACGCGTCCAGACCACGGAACTCCTGTTTGGCCAGGTCGATGGTGCTGGCGAGCCCGTAGAGGCCCGGCACGTCGACACCGTCGATCGAGAATTGCCGGCCGGTGTTGGTGAAGGCGTAGCCCTTGCTCTCCGACACCGCCTCTACCCACAGCTGCACCGAGGAGGCGTGCACCGTCGAACCCTCGGCGTGCGCCGGCCGGACGACGGCGTTCTCGGTGGCGCGGTACTTGCGCCCGTCCGTCTCGGACGTGAACAGGTCACCCTTGTGTACGACGAAGGGCGCGTTGTTGGGCGTCTCGTTCTTGACGGTCATCACACCGGCCGCCCGCGTGACCTTGTCCCGCAGCACCTCGTACTTGCGGGTGCCGCCGGCGATCAGCACGTTGCCGTTGGGCAGGAAGGCATGCCCGCCGCAGAACAGGTCCTTGGGCGTCGGGACCAGCTGGTAGGTGTTGGTCGCCGGATCCCACAGCACCGTTGTGAAGGTGCCGGCCGCGAACTTCTTCGTGTCGTTGCCCGAGCCCGCGATCAGCAGCACCTTCCCGGTCGAGAGCAGGACCGAGTGGACGGCGTTGACCTTGAACTGGTCGGGCAGATCGACCGTCTCCCAGGAACCATGGGTCGCCTTGTACTCGGGGCGGGACTGCTGGTAGGTGTCCATCGCGTAGCGGCCGGCGGTGGACACCTGGGGGGCGTTGACGGCCACCAGCAGCGCGCCGGCGGCGGCCACGAAGGCGTGGTTGCGGAGCTTGCGACGGGTGAGCTTCATGCGGGGACCTTTTCGGTGTCATGGGCAGTTTCGGTGTCATGGGCAGGTTCGGTGGCATGGCTGGATGTGGAGTCACGGCTGGCAGTCTCGCGCCCGACCAGCCAGATGGCCGGAGGGAGCACGGAGATCACGAGCGCTATCACCGCCCACACCCGCATGGCGGGGTGGTCGTGGCCGAGCACGAGCGATGCGACCAGAGCGAGGAACGACCACGCACCCCACTGCAGGTTCCTGGCGAAGGTGCCCACGCTGTCGGGGCTCATCGAGTCGCCCTTGGGGGTCACGACGAAACTGTTCTCGCGGCGGCGCACGGCGTCGACGAGCGCGCTGACGTACATCGGCGCGGACAGGACGGACACGAACATGCCCATGACGCCGGAGGATCCCTCCTCCTCGTGCGGGCTGACGTTGTGCCGCCGGTTCCAGAAGTAGATGGCCATCTGCAGCACCGCCGCGTTGACGTAGAGCATCAGCCACAGCCGGGCCGCGACCTCCACCCCGCCGATGCCGGTGAACAGGTAGAGGCTGATGTTGAGCATGCCCAGCACCCAGCTCAGCGCGGCGGACGGGTAGTAGGACATCAGCAGGAAGTAGTGCAGCCGCCGGCGCCAGCCCAGCCCGCGCGTGCTCCAGTAGCGCCCGAGCACCACCTCGTTGGTCCCGCGGGACCAGCGGTACTGCTGGGTGAAGTAGTCCGTCCAGGACGTCGGTCCCTCGCCGACCGCCAGCACGTCGGGGGTGTAGACCGACTTCCACTGCCGGCCGGTCTTCGGGTTGCGAGAAGAGTGCCACTCGAGGGAGGTGGCAGCGTCCTCGGTGATCGAGTCCTGCAGACCGCCGATGGCGAGCAGCGAGGAGATCCGAGCGGCGTTGTTGGTGCCCACGAACATAGCCGTGTCGAAGCGGTTGGCCGCGCGCTGGAGCACCGAGTGGAAGAGATACTGCTGGGACTCCGCCGCCTTGGTGATGAAGTTGTCGTAGTTGCCGTAGACCTGCGGCCCGACGACGAAAGCGATGTCGGGGTCGCGGAAGTAGCCGAGCAGCCGCTCCGCGAAGTTCTCCAGCGGAACGTGGTCGGTGTCCACCGAGATCATCATGTCGTAGCGGTACCCGGCAGCCTCGAGCCAGGCGTTGTAGTTTCCGTGCTTGGTCTTGGCCTTGTTGCGGCCAGTCGGCTGGTTCCAGCGCTTGATCCCCTTGCGGCTGAAGTGGTGCACGCCCAGCTGGGCACACAGCTCCTTGACCTCGGCGTCGTTGCCCTCGTCCAGCAGCCAGACGTCGAGCTCACCGTCGTGGCGGATGCGCAGCGCCGCCTCGAGGGTGGCTCGAGCCATCTCCAGCGGCTCCTTGCTCGGGACGATCGTGGTCACGAAGGCGACCTTCAACCCCGGTTCGGGCCGCACTGGCACGGGATCCCGGGCGTTCAGCGTGGCGTAGCACAGGGTCATGATGTTGAGCAGTCGCATCGTCTCGATGGCGCCGATGGACACCACCATCGTCATGCTCAGGTAGGAGGCGAGGCCGCCGGTGTTCACCGGATAGTGCGACGGCCAGACCAGCCAGATCAGGAACGCCAGTTCGAACACGAGTGCGGTTCCGACGAGGAGTACGCCGCGCAGGCGCATTGTCGTTCGCTGGGTCAAGGATGTGTAGCGGACCCGGTAGTCAGCCGCTGGCTCGCGGAAGGGGCCGGTCAGCTCGCTGTACTCGGCATAGGGGTAGCGCCGCAAGTCCGTGGTAGCGGTCGTCGTGGTATCGGTCCTCGGGATATAGGACGTGGGTGTTGCCGCGGATGGAGCGCCAGTCACGTGGGTGGCCGTCTCTTGTCTGGAAGGTGGGGGGACGAGGTACGGACGTCCCAGGCCGCCGGGCACCCCCAGACGTCGGCTCTCATGCGAAAGCCGACGTGCGTTGTGATGGGGGTGCCCGGATGTGTGGTTGTGCGGCGCTTGGCTCGACGCCTTTCTTACTGCACTCAAGGGATTCGGCATCTCGAGCCGGCCGGCTTGGTGCGATCTCCATGGTCGGACACGTCCCCGCTTCCCGCAACGCCGGGGTGGCGCCGTCGGGGGCCGACGCCATCGACGTAGCGTGGGCGTCCGGTGGCGATGCGTGAGATTTAGTTTTCCGTTAAACCTTTGCCATCGGATTCATTGGCTCCGAGACCTGTCAAACCTGTCCTGCCTGTGGCGAAGATCTCACCGCCGGATTTCGAGTTCTGGCCGAAAGTTCGCCGTCGGGCTTCCGGGAGACCCACGTCATACTTGGCCGGTGATCCCCGCTGCGGAGCCGCCCGGTGATGAGCTGAGTTCGGGCCCACCGGAGCGCGACCCG